>JAFGEC010000371.1 GCA_016931775.1 Candidatus Zhuqueibacterota bacterium
AACTGATCGTTCCATGCGGCCCAATCGTGTTGCGAAAAACCGGCGGGATCGTATTTCCCGCCACCCCAGGGTTCGGCGATAAGGATAACATTGGGATTAATTTTGCGCGCTTCCTGTGCGATCAGGTCTATTGTTACCCAATCGATCATGGCTGCCAGATCAAAGCGAAAACCATCGATATGATATTCGGTCATCCAAAATTTCACGCAATCCACGATAAATCGCCGAGCCATAGGACGTGTGGTATTAAAATCATTCCCGCAACCACTGGCACTGCAGAACCCGGCCTTTTCATCCAGTAAAAAATAGTATTTTTTGTCGATATATTTAAAACAGTTCTGATCATATTGAGAAACATGGTTAAAAACCACATCCAGAATGACGGCGATGCCGCTGCGGTGCAGAGCTTTGATTACATCCTTAAATTCATCAACCTGGTGCCCGGATGAACCGCATAAATCACCGTGTATTTTATTTTGTCCCGAAGCGTAATATGACTCCGGTGCAAAAAAATAGGATGTCATATACCCCCAATGATTACGGGCGTATGGATTCCAGGTATTGACCGTCCCCTCGGCAGGGATGCCGTATGGAAGTTCAACATTGCCGAAATCCTGAATGGGCAGGAATTCCACAGCATTGACACCCAGATTTTTTATATAATCCATCCCACCGCGAATACCGGACTGGAGGAAGCCTTTATAGCTGCCCGCCAATTCCTGTTTTACACCTGAACTGGTATGAGCGGTCATATCACGAATATGACACTCATATATGATCAAATCATCCCAGGCATAATTTAACCATGTATCGCCTTCCCAATCATAATTTGCCGTATTTAATATAAGCGTTTTTCCGCGATGTAAATACTCGTTCCGCGTCGCAACGGCGCGGGCATAAGGATCGTTAATCAGCTTTGAACCGTCAAACATTTCGGTGGGGCTATCCGGACCGGTAATATGGTAGCCGTAAAATTGCCCGAAATAATGGCCGGGCAACAAAACTTCCCATACACCTTCACTATCTTTGATCATTTCAAATAATTGCCCGCTGCTGTCGTCTATTGACTGAAACAGCTCAAGAGTCACAGTCAAAGCACGGGGGGCAAAAATCCGAAAAATGGTACGGTCTTCATTCCAGAGACAACCGAGCTGTTTTTCAGAGTACCAGGAATCAAGTACACGGCCGGGTTGGAGTTCAATTTGTATATTATCATATTGAAGATAATAACTCTTCCCGGGTGAAAAAGGTGTTGTATGTAAGACAATATGCTGATCTACCGGCTTTACATCAAGAATTTCCCCATCGGGAATCAAGTGAAAACGATCCGCCTTGACTTTGTCCAAATTACTCACGAGCTTAATCTTATCGATTGCGATAATTTCAGCACTTTTTATTTTAACTGCGTTATCTTTTTTCATAGCCATACTATTCGATACAAGCATTATCAATATAACGGCAAACCGTTTCATTTTTGTCCCCTTTCACTTTGGGGGATATGTTAACCAATACCTCCGAGGTGACCAGCCGGTTCAACTTTTTTAGCTCGTTACCGCACCCCGATTCATCGGCAATAATAATTTATAATTTAATACTTATAATGGTAAAAATCAAGGATGACGCGGCAGGGTATACCCCAAAATTGTTATCCGGGCTCAACTTTTTCAAAACCTCATTTTTTTCAGTTCAACCTTAGTAGCAACCAAAATCCCAAAACTTAACCTTATTAGCTTATTAATTCTCTAAATAAAATAAAAATAAGGTAATAAGGTTAATTCTTTGGTTCATTTTTTCTACTAAGGCAGGAAAGACACAAATAAGGTTAAAAAGCCTCAGCATATTTAACATCAATACTGATTCCCATCACCCGCATTGTCACGGAATTTTTTTCAGATTATAGACGGTCGTTAATTATTTATTTACAAAGCTTTACGGTATACTATTCACAAAATTTTGGGGAATACCCTGTTAACAATATGCTTGACCTATGACTCCCTTTGCAGTCTTCTCTATGCCTTTTATTTTTTTTAATCCTCCCCAAAGGCGGTATGACCGCCGTCAGTTTATTTCACCAGCAGCAGCTTTCGGTAAAAAACCTGGTCGTTGATTTTAATTCGCATATAATACGATCCCGATTGCAAAAGCGTACCGTTATTATCCCGTGCATCCCATATGGTATTAAAAACACCCGCAGGTCGATGTCCGGTGTACAGATTACGCACGACCTGGCCCCTGACATTGAAAACACTCACCGTAACATCGCCCGGCTCAACCAGGGATATAGTGACGCAGGTTGAGGGATTAAACGGATTGGGATAGGCTTGCGAAACGGAAAAATTTTCCGGAACAGCGGCAAGATTGTCATCCGTATCCAGGCCGGCAACCTGCTCGCCGGTACTTTGCGAAACATCACAGATTATCCTGAGATAATCAAAATCGGCAAGCAGTTCCATCTTTTCCCATATTTTCCCAATCAATCCGACAGAAACGGGGGCGTTCGGCTCACTATACTGACCGGCACTGATCCATTGAGCTGCGCCACTCTCACGGTATAGAAAATCGAATTTATCTCCTTCTTTAACAATACGCAATTCAACCTCGTCTCCACCGTTATAATTCTCGATAATAAGACCCTCTTTACCCGCACGTGACATTTTCAACATTTTGGTACCGCTGTTGAAGCCCCAATAGAAAACGTCGTACTGGGAAAAATAAACCATTAATCCCACATGAAATTTTGTACCGGTTGTTTCGGCGATCCGGACTTTGGTTTCAGCGCACCAATCTTTTTGATCCAAAAAACGCCGCAGTTGGGGCGCTCTATCCGCATTTTTCCAATGATCGTAAAAATACTTTCTTGGGATCATCAAACGCAGATAGCCGGGCTGGGATTCCAGGTCAAAAACAGGACCGGCAACCGGGATATGCTGAGTATAACCTTCGAGGGTGCCGGTGGTAAATTCTTCATCTATTCCCGGCGAACCGACGACCTTGACACTCAGCTTTCGGGCTTTTGTATCATTGGGATTTCCACTGCAAATTACACGGATCGTAAAATCATACAAACCCGATTGTCTTAACGTACCATTGATCACACCTTGTTCAGTCAGCGTTAGTCCTTCCGGCAGCGTTCCGCTTACCAGACTCCATTTATAAGGCGGCGCACCACCGCTGGCATTCAATTGGACATTATACTGATCATTAACGGAACCATCCGGCAAACTCTCCGTTAGAATTACCAATTCTTCAACCGACGTATTCACCCTCAGATAGTCAAAGTCGGCCTTCAACACCTGTTTTCCCCAGGTTTTGGCAATCAGGCCGTATTCTTGGGGAACATCGCTTGTGGTTTGAGAACCGCATTCGATCCACTTTTCTTCACCCGGCGAACGGTATTCAAAATAAAAAACCGTATCTTCTTTGCGTATCCGAAGCTCGACCTCAGTTCCGCCTTTGTAGGTCTCCTTAATCAGATTACCATTACCCGTACGAGATAATTTTAACGTTTTTTCATTACCGTTAAAACCCCAGTAATATATATCCAAAACTGAAAAATACACAATTAAACCGGTATGAAAACAGGTGCCTGTCGTTTCGGTCAGCTTTAATTTCGTCTCAATGGTCCAATCACCAGGACAGGCGGAACGGCGTAATTGCGGTGCACTGTTTGTATTCTTCCAATGGTCGAAACTGTCGTCTGCCGGAAGACTCATCCTCACGTAGCCTGGAACACTTTTTGTTTCTATTTCGGGACCGGGCTTGGTTATCAGCACCTTATACCCACCCAATGAACCTGTGGTAAATTCTTCATCCACTTCATCGGAAAAATTGACGGAAAGTGTGAGCGATTTTACGGTTTCGGCTGGGGAAGCCGCATTATCCTGCACTTTTACTGTAAAACTAAAATCACCTGCCGCATCAGGTTTTCCGCATATCTGACCGGATATGTTTAATGTCAATCCGACAGGCAGATGACCGTTGACAAGGGACCATTTATATGGCGGTTCGCCGCCACTGGCCTGGCATTGTGCCTCGTAGCTGTTACCGATGAAAGCAGGCGGCAGGGATCCGGTATTTACTACCAGCATATCGTGTGTTTCGGCAGTTACGGTTCCATGTAAATTGAATGTATATGGATCCTTTTTGACATCATTATTGGGAATTGATACCACAGCCGAATAATCGCCGGCTCCTGCCGGTGCGAACTCGATCCGGAAGTTCTGGCTGCTCGACGGAGGCAAAAAAGTACCGGGTTGGTCTGAAACGATAAAATTCCCTGCATTTTCTCCGCTTATTTGAACGGCCGGAGAACCTGTTAACGATAAATCGGCCGTACCGATATTATTCACGGTAAACACAAAGCCGGTTTTACCGCCGGTCTGTTCCTGAACACCAAAATCAAAACTTCCCGAAACCGGAATGGATGTACCGTTTTGCATCACAGTGATTTCCGGTTTTTGTACAGCGGCCGTTTGCCACGTAAATAATCCTATAGAGGGATCACCATATAGATTAAAATCGGTGAAATTCATCCAAAGTTCGGCATCCTGAAAAAAATTCAATGCCTGTTTCAAATCGTACAGTGCATATCCACATGTCATCTCTTTCGAAATAAGACGTGAGGCATATTCGAAAGTCAATCCCGCATTACTGGGTGAACCGCTAAAATAAGTCTGACCTCTATAATACCACGATACTCTTGTTGCTCCGACCGTGGCGATTGCACCGTTTTTTAGTAAAGAGTATGCCAGGTTGCTTGAAGCATCCGGATTGGCATTGTGGCAGGAACACTGAAACGTAAAGGAAGGGAAATTGTCATTCAGCGTCGCAGCTGTGGATGCATTCATAACGTCTGAGGCAATCGTCGACGTGCCGTGTGTCCACCAAAAAACCGCACCATATTTATCTGATGTCCATGCGGCCTTTACACTACTGATGTCACACGGGGTTTTTTCCGGGTTGACGTTAAAATCCAAATCATAGATACGATATCTGTCCCAACCGCCTTTGGGATTCACAATTCCGGTCGCAATCTGCTCGCCCAAGTGATAACCGGGTGTCGATGAATCACTGGGTTCCATGGGCAAAAGCACGTTTTTTCGCCAGGATGCCGACGCCTGGGATTCATTTTCATAGGCGGTAATTTTGGCCAGTATTTTGTCCAAATCACTTATTATGCCATAACAGGGAATCCGGCCTACAACAACGTCAAAATTTAAATCCACCCCACCGGGTCCGAAATCCTGGTCCTTCCCCATTTCACCGTACTTGCCGTCATTATCCTTATCCCAATTTCCTGTGAGATCCGCAAAATAATAATCAGACGGTGAGTCCAGATACTGGGTATAAAAAGTCTGATTATTTCTCGGCCATAACCGTTTCATCGCCAGATCACCATTATCCGGATCAGGATTACCAATAATAAGGACATATTCAATGTTTTTTGTTAAATAATTGTCTTGCAGCCAGCTGCGGATATTCTCGGCAGCGGTATCACCATTTCCGCCACCCCATTCATTTTCCGTAACTACCGACACATCAAATCCGCGAAGCTGTTTGGACACAACAAATGCCGCCAGTTTTTCCGATCCGTTTTTTATCGTTGAGGTGGTTAATATGACATAACCTGTTCCGCCTTGCGGAGCGGTTTCACGCAAGGACATGGATCCGTATTCCCTCTTCATGTCATAATAATTATCGACTTTATCCGCAATCCATTTGTCGGCCACAGGATCGAATGCTTTAAATGAAAAATTGCTGTCGGGTTTTCTGTCAAACTGAATCCTGATCTCGGCACGGTCAAGCCGGTAAAGTTTTTTATCCAAAGGACGGTATTGGAAAAGCGCAACAGGAATATGCACCAGCCGGTATTTCCGCACGGCACCGCTTTGAATCGATCCGACGAGCTGTTGAGGGAAAGGCGTATTATTCAGATAAATAGCAATATCACGACCGTCACGCAACTTTTGAGACGATCTGAGCAATTCTTGCCCTTCAACTTTGGCCGCCAATTGAGGTACAGGGGGAACATCCCATTCACCGGCGATAGACTCAAGGCGCTTATCAACTAAAGTTACACTGATGCTGGAAAAATCAACATCCGGGGGTAAAAGTACATTCAATACTTTGGATGGAATATTTGGTTCGCCGGTTGAATTTAGATAGGTGATATCTTTGCCGGCAAATCGAGCATAACCATTTTTATCCGCCAAGAAATCAACGTTCTGATTGGTTAAGGTGATTCGAATTTCATCTGAAAACGACACTGCCTGGGTGAACAACAGGAAAGCTACTGCAAAGTATAAGGATGTACTTCTCGACATGATTCTTCCTCTCCAACGGATGGCGGTCCTTTTAACTTCAGATAAGCATAAAAAATTGTCAAAAAAAAACGACGATTGAAACTGTTTTGTTACGACCTTTTAAAGCGGTAATTTGCTGCTATCTGAAGGCTTGGTTCTCTCTTGCTCTAAGTTATTAAAATACAAATTTTTACAATAGAGCATCATTCCTAAACAACCACTCCATTATTTTACTTCTTTCTTCACTCAAACAAAGACAAAAATTATGCCATATTGGAGTATTTGTTTTTTTATTTAGGTAATATAATAATTATACTGCACTCGATTGGTGCATATATTTAATTATTTTTACTTAACTTATAATAAAATAATCCGGCGATAATAATACGAATCCCAAACTCCTGAATTACACAATTGTGAAACTGGCACAATTTTTACAATTTTGTAATTTCACATACCTTATGGTTATTCGCCCAAACTCGATTTTTAAAGTTGAAAAACAAGAGTATCTATTTCATAAATATTATTTTACGGCACACGTAGTCGTTATCCGCCTCCAGACGAACCAAATAGATACCGGAACAGACCGGATGGAAATAATTATCCGTTCCATCCCATACAGCCTGATAAAAGCCCTTTTTACATTTTTTGTCACATAATGTTTTAACAACCTGACCATTGGTATTAAAAATTTTTACAGCAAGGTGTTCTGTCTTTGGGATTTGCCATGTTATTGTTGTCAGTGGATTAAAAGGATTGGGAAAATTTTGATAAAGCTGCAGACAGTTTATAGCATCGGATTGTTTTTGTGCCGGCGAAGCGACCGGTGGTTCCGGTGGTGCCGGATACAACAAATTTTCACTTTTCGTCAAAAGTTTCCCGGGCAATGCGGGCGTAGCGCCCAAATGAACCGAACAGCAATCGGTTACGGCCAGCCAAAATGCTTTTTGGGGACTGGTTTCATCCACAAATATATACTCCCCGGCATTGATATCGTATTCACGAAGAGGTAATAATCCCCGGTTATTAGGTACCGTAAAAGCAGGACTATTTTGTGAAGCTGAACCAAGCAGATGCCACCCCGGCCGTTCAATTACCCGGGAGTATTGATTCAGGGGTATCAATTGCAGCGAAATCGTGAGTGGAGCTACATCACCAGGCACATATAACCAATAGCCATACCCCGCCATCAGTGTATCGACATCGACATAATGACTGTTCAAATACCCAAAACAGACAGGTGACAGCGGGAAAAGAACCGATAACCGCATATCCGATTGGGTACCGGGTAAGGAAATCGGGTACATTCCCTCATTCGGAAACTGAAAAACAAGGGTACTTTTTTGAAAAAGATCCGGAATTTCCTGTTTATTACCGGTAATGTCTATGAATGATTCACTACTGACAAAAAAATTCGGCTCTTTTTCATACCAGGTCAGAGACATACCGGTCCGGTCGGACGAGATTAGTATCGTAATCCGGGTAACCGTCGTCCAGTTCATGCCGATAATCTGAAAATTTTCATTTTTCCAAGTATAAACAAACCGAATTCGCCCGTTTTCAGGAGTATAATCGCACGTTGTAAAATAGGCCGTTTCCGGAAAATGCTGCAGATCAAATACAACGTTAGGATTCAGACTCTGAAACAGCGAATCCAATTCAAGGGCGCCCTGAAATGCGCTTATAGCATATACCTGATCGCGGCTTTTTGCCATAACATCAAACGAAAGTGAATAAATACCCGACTCAGGGGAATTGGGTAAATAAAAAACCGGAGCGACCTTGATGTCAATCTGAGCAAAGGCCGCATTCAGATATAATATGGTTACAAGCGGCCATATAAAAAACCAATTTGGATATTTCCTATTTGACAAGTGTTGCCTTTATGGTTTTTGAATGTCGACCTGCTTTAATATGAATAAAGTACAATCCACTTGGAACCGGATCACCCACATCATTCCGGCCTCTCCAAAGTACTTGATAGCGGCCGACGTTCCTGTCGCGGCTTTCCAGTGTTTTCACTCTTTCACCTTTAATATTAAACACTTCAATTTTTACAAAGCATGTCTCCGCCAATTGATATTCGATCAACGTTTCAGGATTAAAAGGATTGGGATAATTCTGGTTAAAATGGAATTCCTTCGGGACGATAACGGATTCCGGGAGAATATCGGCCATTGAAGGCGGAGCGGGTGGAATGGCAGCAACTCGCTTCCCGGCGATCTTGGACAAGCCGGTATCGGCCTGCGTCCATATCGTACATTCATGGAAATTTTCGATCCAATAGCCGACTGTCGGTACCAATTGAAAACTTGACACATAACATTGCTGTTCATCGTCAAAGTATTTTATCGGTAAGGCGAGGCTGCCCCTTGGTGTAACATGGGGATTTTGAAAGTTGATACGATCAAACACACTCCCCAACAGCGTCCATCCGGCCTGAGCAATATGTCTATTAAAATGTCGTACAGGCCGTATCTGAATTTCCGTCGAACAGGGTTGAGAAAAAAAGATCCAATAGCCTTTGCCCACCTGAAACCGGTCCGCACGTTGGTAGTTATTGTTTTCATATGTCAATACCATACCGGTCACCGCGTCGGGGAACAGCACATCAACAGCCATATCGTCTGCTTCTCCGGGGACGGATATACAATACCAGCCGGCTTTTTGAAACTGATACGACACCTTGACAGAGGGCACCAGTTCCAGTAGCCCAAACAGGATTGAAGAAAAATCCGTCAACAAGCCCGGTGGTTGTGGAACCGGATTTAAATTGATCAGTCCGCCCGATGCATCGGCACCATCGGCAACAACCAGATACCCATCCGCCGGTTTGATAATGCGACGGCCATCGACATAATGTTGAATATAGATATCCTGAATTCTATCTTGCCAATCCGGTATATTTGGATCAAAAGTATTATT
This sequence comes from Candidatus Zhuqueibacterota bacterium, assembly GCA_016931775.1. GTDB lineage: Bacteria > Zhuqueibacterota > Zhuqueibacteria > Residuimicrobiales > JAFGEC01 > JAFGEC01. The sequence goes on from JAFGEC010000371.1 coordinate 9,228, forward strand.
AAATATATCTTCTGTCATAGGTTGGTAATCGATTTCACCGTTTTGATCGCAAAGCACGAGTAAATCAGCATTCAAACCGGAAACACACAACCACGAGCTGTCCGACAATCCGTCATCGCCGAGCAATGGAAAAATATCAAAATATTTGTTACGATGATCCTTTAAGGTATAGGCTCCGAGGCTTTGCACAGCGGTTTTGTAAACCATTGAATCTTCCGGAGCATAATCCAAAAGTTTTCTGCGCAAGCCGACAATATCACCGAGATGATCGATGACAAGCGCGGTTTTAAATTCTTTGCCATCACATGCTTCTTTCACCGTCCCAACGATCATATTTACACCGAATTTTTTCGCAAGGGTACATATGCTGTCTATAACAACGGAAACAGGATTGGTTTCAGATTCGGGTGAAATGAAAAATTTTCCCCCATCCGGAGCGTAAAAGAAACAAATACCCTCACTCTGTGATTTGATCAAAGAATTCTCCGGCAACACGATAATATCCGGACTTCTTTCCAGCGTCACGGCAGATTGAATTCCGTTCAACAGAGATTCAAAATTGGAATCGGAATTTGGAGATGTTTTGTATTTCAGTGCAGCAACACAGACATGAGTCGCCTTTTCCCCCTGAATAAAGTGGGCTTGTACAGCCAAATTTTCGTCCATTACCACAGTGCAGGGATTTTTCTTCAATTGCCCATTAATACCACTCCAGTGGGAAAAAACATACCCCTCGTTGGGTTCGGCATAAAGTTGTATGGTGGTGCCTTGAGCAAAGTCAAACATGGATTCTCCGTTTGCGGTTTCACCAGATGATGTACGGATGATCCCATTTTGTACTTCCAAAGCAAGTGTAATCATTGGTATGGTATTAATATAAAATGAATGTACTGAAAGTGAGGGATCGCCATAGAGGTTAAAAGTGACAAGATTCATCCAGTCTTCATTCAGCCAAAAACTCAATTCCTGCCTCAAGTCCTGCAGAGCGTAACCACACGACATGTCTTCATGTACAAGACGTTGAAAAAATCCGAAAGCTATCCCACGGTTTGTGGCAAGGCCGTTAAAATTATGAGCATTTCTGGCATACCACGACACTCTTGTGGCTCCTATTGTCGCAATAGATCCGCTCTTAAGCAACTCATATGACAGGTTTATAGCTGTTTCGGGATAAGCATTATAGCATGTGCATTGAAAGGTAAAGGCCGGAAATTCGTCGTTCAGTTGTTGAGCGTGGGGGATATCCAGGACGTCGTAGGCCTTATCATGTGTACCGTTGGTTGCATATAGAACCGCCCCAAAAGAAGCACCTTTCCAGCTATTCGTCACATTCTGAATGTTGCACGGGAGAACTTCAGGCACAGGATCCAGCCCATATTCCTGCTCGTAGACTCGGCAATAATTCCAGCTACCGTCAGGTGAAAGGACATAATCCTTAATCTGCTCCCCCAACTCATAACCGGGGGTCCATTTATCCAAAGGTTCCATGGCGAGCAGCACGTTATTCCGCCAGCTGATGTTTTGCTCATGAGCGTTCTCATAATCAATTATTTTTTCAAGAATACGATCGAGGTCGTCATAATTACCATAAAACGGAATACGGCCTACCACCACATCCCAATTGACATCCACACCACCGGGCCCAAAATCCTGCGGATATTCACCGCAAAAACCATTGGCGTTAATATCCCAATTCCCGGATAGATCGGCATAATAAAAGTCAGAGGGCGATTCCTTGTGAATGGATTCGCTATTTCGAGGCCAAAGCATTTTCATCGGCACCTCGCCAAGCCGGGTGTGAGGATTTCCGATGAGCAAAACGTATTCCAGATTCCTTGTCAAATACTCATTTTTCAACCACTTTCGAATATTTTCGGCAGCCGCATCACCTATACCACCACCCCAAAAATCCTCGGTTATGAGAAAAACCTGGAATCCCCTTTGCTGTTTCGATGAAATAAAATTTTCCAGCACTTTTGAATTTTTTAAAATGGCATTGGTCGTCAGGATCGCATAACCGGTTCCCCCATCTTTGGTTTTACTCAAACCGTTCCGATATAATGATAAACTCTGGGGAAAATTCACAACTTTATCTTTCAGATATTTCTGTGCGATATAATCCGGCTTTAGTTTGTCTACTGAGCGGTCACTGTTGGCGGACGGATTCCGGTCAAAACGGACGACAATTTCGGCATCTGAAAGCTGGAAAAAGCGATTGATAATAGGATCAAACTGAGACAAAAACACAGCCACTGTAGCCAGTTTAGATGTGCGCAGTTGACCGATTTTTACATCGCCGATCAATTGGTCAGGGAAAAATCCATCTACCCGGAATTTATCGTCACCGGGAACGTCAGAAGCCTCGAAAAACCTGCAAGATCCGGGCTCAACCTGCCATTCTCCCAATTGCTGCAAATGAACGTCTTCAAGCGAAACACGTACCGATTCAATATCGGTATCCGGTGGTAATAAAAATTTGATGATCCGATATGGTAATACCGGCTGACCTGGATAATTGTAGGTCATTATGTTTTTACCAAAAAATTCGGCCCTTTCTCTTACGCGACTGATGGTCACATCGCCAACCATACGATAACGCAATTCATCGCCAAAAGCCACTTGGCCAAAAGCCAAACCGATCAAAGCGAAAAAAATTAAAAACCTCTTCATCATCCCTACCCTGTTCAAAATAATTTTAATTTTAACCTTACGAACTCGGACCATCCTCTCAAACCCGAACAGTAATTCGGGATTCTTTGAATTTTCCCTGCAACGGAAAAACATAAACATATTATCTGGCTTCATGGCCCTGATTATTATAATACATATTTAAATCCAAATCATCCACGATGCCATCCATATTGTAATCCGCCGTGAGATAGCCGGATTGTTGCCAAAATTGCCGGACGAGCACGTAATCCTGTGCATATACCCCACCACTCTGATTACCGTCTCCTGTACGCGCACACCATATACCGTTGGATAACTCGACTGCAGCACCGGTACAGTAATACCTGTCGATACCGCCGGTAAAATCATAAAAAACGGCATCCTGGTCAATTAAAACGGAATCGGCGCTCTGGATGACAACGTGGTTCCTATGTCTTATATTAATATAATAATAGCCGATTGGAATATTTATCGGTATCGGTGTTGACAGGCCTTGAGGATCGACAAGATAGCCGTCGTTTCGCAGCAAACAGGCGGTTGGATATAAAAGACTATCCTCACAGCAGACAAATTCCAAAACAACCCAGTCGACAATATCCTGACCAATGGTTCCTGAAGAGGGTGCTTCCGGATAAGGTGAATTTTCGGGTACCCATTCCAAAAGATCGGTGCGCATACCTAAAGATTGAGCGGCTGCTCCCTGCAGAAAGGTTTTAATCTCAACGATAGCATTACTTGCCGGTTCCAGCCCGGTCAATATCAATGAATATTCCTGCGATTCAGAATCCGGCGTATTCTTGCAATCAACAGTGACGGTGTACACACCGGAAAGGGGCGTATTAATAAAAATCATCTCGACATTGTCCACCCTGTTATCACCCGTGATCGCAAAATGCGTCGGATTTTCTGGATCGAGTAAATACGGTTCAAAAATCACCGCATCGGCTGTGCGAATGATCCGTAAATCAAGATCATTTTTCAACATCGGCGTTCGGGAATCAAGCTGAGGCTGTTCAGGATGTCCCGGCGGATCGGTCCATGCTAACGTCGCCTTGACGGGAATTTTACCCTGTGCATATAAATACAATGTTTCCGGCGTGCCGAGAAAATTTTTTTCATGTATGAAAATATTGCTCGAATCGTCTTTTGAAATCAAACGTGCGGCGTTTAAAGTATTCATCAAACCCCAGCCGTAAACATAATCCGGTCCCGTGGAACTGCCTGCCTCATCGGCTGTATGGACAACCAGCGCTTTCAAGGCTGCCGCTTTGAGATATGCCGAATGCAGATTGTAATATTGTTGCTGCAGGAGCAGTAACGATCCGGCGATTGTCGGGGCGGCAAAAGACGTACCGGATCCCCGGACATAGGATTGCACCGATCCGGCACCCGTGGTCAATAAATAGGTCCCGTTGGCAACAACATCGGGTTTTATTCGTCCATCATCGGCAGGCCCCCAGCTGCTATTTGACGACATGATAACGTCTTGCGGATTCTCATAACCGGATAAAATATCATTGACAGAGCCGACAGTTAAAACGTTTTTAGCCAATCCCGGACCTGAAATACAATCATACGGTCCGTCTTTATTGCGATAAATATCGGAAAAAATCCAGCCGCCCAAAATACTGCTCCATGCCCAGTGTGACACAGCCTCCGACGGCCCTTCGTTTCTGTCATTCCCGGAAGCCCATACAGAAAGATAATAAGGTGCCGCGATGGCAATACTGTCTATTTGCCGGGCCAAATCGGTATAATGGCCGAAAACATACGATTTGTATTCACTGATATCTACATCTCCAAACCAGTACCATCCTTCACCCTGCCCAAAGTTCCCGCCGGCCCATCCAACCAGAATCGAATAGGAATGGTTTGATACCAGCATACCCGAGGCCGCTTCGTCCGCCATTTCCGCGAAATCCTGATTCCAATCAAAGGCACGCAGCATAGCCGCCGGTGCCATTCCCTTTGCACTTTCCACAATTCCCTCGGCAATCAGCGTACCAGCAACCGAGGTGGAGTGGGTACTGATATATGACGGATTATCACCCTGAACGACACGGCCGACGAGCTCCTGATGTTGTGCAAACACCTTTCCGGCATCCCACAGACACACGGTAAAATCTTGTCCGTCGAGATGAAAACCATCAGGCATACCGGGCCACACCCTGTCGGTTGAGATCGTTTGGGCGGCAATCAAATTTTGAGTGAGATAATAAAACGGAAGCCCGTGTATTATTCGCTGAATTTCAAAAATTTTTCCATGCTTGGATTGCCCAAAGACCGGCATTTTACGGACCTGGGTAAACTGAATGGATTCCGTTTTCCATTTTTGTCCTTTTTTTGCATAATGTGTCGCTATTTTGACCAGTTTGTCATGATTCGCAGGCGCCCGATGTGGTTGAGCGGACACATTAATAACGGTCAAAAAAATAAAACAAATTATTGTTTTAAAACACTTTAACAATACTCCCTCGCTCAAAATACAATTTTCGCATTCTACAGAATGCAAAAATAGTGCCCAAATTTTGAATCGGATGTTCTCTTTAATCGTCTCTGTACATTCGACCAATTTACTTAACGTATGCAATAAAAAAAATCCAATCGTTTTCACCTTGCCTTTTAAGCCAAGTTTATGTAATATTGTATAAATTGATGCAGGAATTGAAAATTATTATTCCCAAAAGGACACCCTATGAAATTCGGACGCTTCGACGACAAAAACAAGGAATATATCATTGAACGGCCCGACACACCGCGGTCGTGGAGCAATTATCTGGGTACGACGGAATACGGCGCTATCATCACCAACAACGCCGGCGGCTACAGTTTTTACAAATCGGCTGCGCAGGGTCGGTTTATGCGCATGCGTTTTAACAATATACCCACCGATCAACCGGGACGTTATATTTATGTGCACGACCGCGATTCCCAAAATTTCTGGTCGGCGTCCTGGCAGCCTGTCGGTAAACCGCTGGATAAATTTCAATCCATTTGCCGCCATGGCACGGCTTACACGGTTATCAACTCCAAGTACACCCGTATTGAAACGGAAACGCTTTACTTTGTCCCCCTGGGCCGCACATTTGAGTGCTGGGTATGCAAAATCACCAACCATGACACCCAAAAGCGCAGCCTGGCGGTTTTCACCTATGTGGAATACGTTGGAAACTGGAACGCCATGGACGATCAGAACAATATCCAGTATACTCAATACACCGCACAAATGAATGTTATTGACGGCATCATCAGCCACGGCACCAATGTCAACATTCCTGAAATGCCGGACAATTTTGAGGAAAAAGACCAGGGCCGGTTCACTTACCAGGGCATCGTCGGGGCAACGGTGATCGGGTATGATACCGACCGGGAATCCTTTCTCGGACCTTACCGCACTTATGCCGATCCCCTGGTTGTAGAAAGCGGGCGATGCACAAACTCTCTGGCTGTCGGTGACAATCCCTGCGGAACCCTGCAGGTCAATCTTGACCTGGAACCGGGTGAAACGCGCGAATTCACCGTTTTTGTCGGTATCGGGAAAGCGGAAACTGATGGCAAAAGCGTTCTTCAAGAATTCCAAAATCAAAAAAAAATCTATAATGAATTTTCCCGGCTTTTAAAATTCTGGCACTCCCGGCTGGACAGCGTTCAAATCACAACACCGGACACCGAGTTCAACAGTATGATGAATATGTGGAGTCCGTTTAACTGCCTCATGACATACACCTGGTCACGGGCTGCCAGTCTCATCTACTCCGGTGCCAGGGATGGCTTGGGCTACCGGGATACGGTGCAGGATCTGCTCGGTGTTATGCCGGCTATACCGCAGGATGCCGGAAAGCGGCTGGAGTTGATGATCACCGGTCAGGTCTCCACGGGTGGCGCCATGCCGGTGGTGAAACCCTTTGCCCACCATCCGGGTTCGGAAAAATCGCCGGAGGAAAAGCAATACCGGTCGGATGACTGCATGTGGCTGTTCAATGCAATCCCAGAATATGTTAAAGAAACAGGCGATCTGGATTTTTACGACAAGATTTTTCCCTATGCAGACAAGGGTGAGGATACGGTATTGGGGCACATGAAACGGGCGATTGAGTTCAATCTGAAAAGGTCCGGCGCCCACGGTTTACCGTGCGGCCTTTTGGCTGATTGGAATGATTGCCTCGAATTGGGATTTAATGGAGAAACCGTTTTTGTCGCCTTCCAACTCAGATATGCGTTGAGAACCTATATAGAAGTCAGTGAAAGGCTGAATAAAATGAGTGAGGCAGACTGGGCAAAAAAACACCTGGCCCAACTCGATAATAATTTGAACACTCATACGTGGGACGGCAACTGGTTTCTGCGTGCCTATCGATATGATGGTTTAAAATTCGGATCCGGCGAGAGTGAGGAGGGATCGATATTTTTAAACACCCAGACCTGGGCGATTCTCAGCGGCCACGCTTCTCAGGAACAGGCAAAAAAAGCCATGGATGCGGTGAATCAAAAACTGGCGACAAAGTACGGATTAATGGTTTGCGCCCCCCCATTCGAAAAGACAGATTATACGGTGATCCGTGCCACATTAATGAATCCCGGTATGAAGGAAAACGCCGGTATTTTTTGTCATACACAGGGATGGGTTGTCATGGCTGAAAGTATGTTGGGACATGGCGACCGGGCTTTTCAGTATTTCCGCGCTTCCATGCCGGCCGCTTTTAACGAGAACGCTGAAATCCGCCAGATCGAGCCCTATGTTTACTGCCAATCCATCCACAGTAAATTCAGCCCGCGCTATGGCGCAGCACGCATTCCCTGGCTCAGCGGGTCAGCGACGTGGGCATATTATGCCGCAACACAGTACATTTTAGGTATCCGGCCGGATTATGACGGGTTGACCATCGATCCGTGTATTCCTGCGGCATGGAAAGAATTTAAAGTGACGCGTATTTTCCGTGGCAAGCGGATAAACATTTTTGTAGATAACAGCAATGGTGTTCAGAAAGGTGTAAGGGAAAT
>JAFGEC010000372.1 GCA_016931775.1 Candidatus Zhuqueibacterota bacterium
GAAACATGACTGGCGATTTGTATTGTCGGTTAGCGCACTGGTCTCAAAATCCAGCGGAGCTTGCTCCATGCGGGTTCGATTCCCGCCTCCGGCACTGTTTATTTAGAATCAAATCCCCTTCACTCAAAAATTCCCCAATAATGATACCTAATTATCAGTTTAATCAGATAATTCTGAATATCCATACACCGGTGTTTCTAATACTCAGCTGGGTATGCCTTGGCCCATAATTGTTTTCTAAAGACTTGAAATTTTATTATTTGGAAGAATTTGATATACCGGGAATGACAAAAGTATTAAAGGGCCGTTGCTCTATATTTCCGAGTTATGGGCGCAGATGCAAACATTAATTTTACTAATTTTTACAGTTAAATTCAAAAATTTTTGTAGCGATATTAAAATACGCATTGTTTTTGAAAGGAATCAATTGTTTTCAAGAGTTCCTCTTTTGGTTCATCGTTCGAGATTTTTTCTTTTAAATTCTCAAACAATTCATTCAATATTCGTTCGATTCGGGAATCATAATAGGCTTTTGCAAATTGCGAATCTTTCATTTGTTCTTTGAATAATTTTTCATAATTGGTCATGAGAATGTTTCTCCAAATATTTTTTTCTTAATTCTTTTGCTCGAAATATTTCTCGAGGGGGTGTCTTTTGACTTTTTTTGATAAAACCATGAGTTATGATTATTCGTGATCCAATTTGATAGAAATACAATGTCCTTGCAATTTTATTCGATAAAAAAACTCTCAACTCAAATATTCCATCTTGCAAATGTTTTGATAGTTTTTCTTTGATTGGCAAATTCGCATTTTTCAGTTCCAAAAAATAATTAATTGTTTCAAAAACTTTTGCTCTTTCACTTGTGGAAAGATTTAATATAAAATCTTCGAATGGTTTGGTGTTATCAACTTCTACAAATTCAATTCTATATTTATTTTTTAGCATTCAGCGCCTGAATCTTCAATACATCAAGATATCCACAAAAATCACTTTATAATATACGAAAATGAAACATTATTGCAATAAATTTGTCTTAATCTATATTATTTTTAATCCCTCATAGATTTTTGCTATAAATTTTATCATTGGTTGCTACTGTTTATTTACTACTGATTTTGAATAGCATCTTTCTCAACTTTTACGACCATCGTCAAATTCAATATTATTAACTGGTAACTTCTTGATGTGCACAACAAAACAACATGTTGATCGTCCCCAAACTCGCAAATTTTTGTTCAAAGGCCGGACAACCAAGAACGGTCACTCGGCCCTGTATATTCTAAGCTATATTAACGAAGCAATAAAACCTTGTGACTTTTGGTTCTCTTTCGTGTCTGAATGACGCAAAAATATACACCACTGCTGACCGGTTGTTCCATTAAATTTTTCCCGTTCCAAATCTCAATAAAATGGCCTTTTTCTTTGTGCCCATCCACCTGCGTTTTCACCTTACGGCCTAGGATGTCGTAAATTTGGACTAAAACATGGCCCGGAATTTCGACCTGAAATGAAAGCCGGGTTGAAGAATTGAAAGGATTGGGGTATACTTTAAAACAACCCAAGTGTTTTTCAATTTTATTATTGTTTACAATATTCGACAAGCGTTTCGATACATATATCTCTTCCCCACGGATCGAATCACCTTTGTCGTATATTCTGGCAAAAAATAATTCGAGTTCATCCGAAGAAAGCGCAGGCGCTACTTCGGCCTGCTCGGTATTGACAGGAGGTCCCACCTGAACGGGCACAGTCCATTTTTCACCGTCCCATTTTGAAAAAATCAAATCTCGACCCCAATCCCGATGAAAACTAGCCATAAACCAAAGAGATTTACCGTCGGTGGAGATAAACGGATCGCTTTCCCAATGGCTATTACCATCATAATCTTCAAAAAATAATTTCGGGTACGACCAGCCCATATCGGTCTTAACAGAGTACATGACATCCGGCGGGTACATGGTCTCCCAATAGTGTGGCCCCTCGAAAACCAGGGTGTCACCGCCGCTGGAGATACAGCAGCCGAACTCCATGCCGGGTGTGTTGATAGGCGGCCCGATATTCACCGGCCGCCCCCATTCGCCATTCTCCCATTCGGAAAAAAGTATCTCCCAGCTGTTGCGCGACGACCAGCGCACAAAATACAACGTCTTATTGTCCGCTGTAAGCGACGGTGAGTGTTCCGAAGCGGCCGTATTGATATAGTCCGGCAAAGACATCATTTCACCCCAGCCGTTTTCGGTCCGGTCGCAATAGAATATATCGGTCGTGCCGCCGACATAGGCGGTAAAATACAATCGTGAATTGTCCCGGGTCAAAAACGGATGGCTTGGCCGGTAACAGCCCTCCCCGAGCAGCAAGTCGAGTTTGACCGGTTCGCTCCATTCCTGAGAAAATACCAGACTTGCATAAAGAAAAAAAACGATCAAATTTTTTATATTTAGCGCCATAAATATCCTCATATGTCTTATTTTCTAAGTAGCTGCCAATAAGCATTGAACATTATAAATAGTATAACATCCGGTCCGCCACGACGACCAGAAGCATAACCGGCTATACCTTCATAACAAACATGATAAAATCGAATTAGCATCGCTATTCCTCAAAACAACAAATAGCAAAAGGGTTGATAACCAAACTCGCAGAGTATGAACCTTTTTTTACTTTTTTGCTTTTTTACAACCCAGTGGACACCAATTTCCCCACTGATGTCCATTTCTTATTAAAAGATAAAAAGAATAAAACTATTGTCAAGCAGAATTTCAAAAAATTGTGGCTATTATATTACTAAACTGTATCCAATTTTTGAATGTTCTAACTATTAGGAAAAGTACAGATTCGGCCTTGTGCATAAAAAGAAAATTGTAAATGAAAGAAAATTACTGTCACTTTTATCAGTGTTAAGGGCATCTATAAAATTTCACCCATTCCCTTGTGCAACTTGTTCAGAAAAATCGATATTTTTCTAAACTGAATTTTTCAAACAGGTGGCATAGAGGTGGCATCTGATGGTGCGTACAATTATGAACAATTATGAATAAAATGTTATAAAACATCCACTTTGAAAAACATGTCTTTACCCCACTGTTTTCTTGTTTTTATTGGACTTATCCTTATTAACGTTGGACTCACATACCAGAGGTCACAGGTTCGAATCCCGTATCGCCCACACGTAAAAACAATAAATTAAGGCAGTTAGTCAGCATGACCGACTGCCTTATTTTTTGTTAAAATGGGCTGTTTTAGGCCAAATTAGGCGTCAACATTACCAAAAACATTACCAAAAATCATGGATTACTTACCGTCCCCACAAACTTTTGCTTTTTATTATTAATCCACATCATCAGCATATCCGGCGCCGAACAGGCCCCCTGGCGGTACCAGATCTGACCGTCTGCTTTATTATTCGTCGGTTCGGCCGTATGAGGATTGATCAAAAGCGTGTCGATTATTTGTGCGTGGATATTTTGAGGGCAAGTTAAAACAAAAATTAAGTTTAAGCAATAATAGCCGACAAGCTGAGAATAGATTGTTTTATCGAAGATAAATTGTTTTTTCATTGATATTATTGGTAATATTTTTTATATATTATGACAAATGATAATTCTATGCAGTAATACGTGACCGAGAGGATTGAAATGGATAGTAAAATAAAATTAGCAATTTTATTAATTATTATTACCACACGGTTAACATTCGCCCAAACCAGTGAGGAATTAAAAAGATTAACGATCGGGCTATCAATTCTGACATGGTCTTTGTAAAAGGCGGCGAATTTATGATGGGCAGCGATGATGGCGAATATGAGGAACAACCGCCGCACAAAGTCTATGTGGATGACTTTTACATTGACAAACATGAAGTCACCAATGCCCAGTATTGCCGTTTCCTTAACGAAAAAGACAATCAGCAGGAATATGGTGTTAAATGGTTGTATATAGACTATGCTGACTGCAAAATCGTCAATCAGGCCAATAAATTTATCCTTGTAGACGGTTATGCCGATCACCCCGTCATTAAGATCACCTGGTACGGAGCCAGAGCTTATGCAAATTGGGCGGGCAAACGCCTTCCAACCGAAGCGGAATGGGAATATGCTGCGCGGGGCGGCAGTAAAAGCAAGGGATACAAATACAGTGGTAGTAACAATCCGAACGATGTTGGATGGTACGAAAATAATTCAGGTGGTGATACGCATCCGGTGGGTGAAAAACAACCGAATGAACTGGGACTTTATGATATGACTGGCAATGTATTTGAATGGTGTATTGACAGGTATCATAGTGATTACTACAGTCAAAGTCCTTATAAAAATCCATCAGGTCCTTCTGGCGGTAAACTTTGTGTTTATCGGGGCGGTTCCTGGTTCGACAGTGATGTAAGCAATTTGCGCTGTTCGGCCCGCCGTTACTTCAATCCGTATGGCTCCTTTCGCTATGTAGGATTTCGTTGTGTTCGTTAGCTTTTATTCTAAAAATCCCATAGAATAATATAATCCAATAAAATTAAAATTCTATTCACGGATTCCCCACCGTCCCTACAAACTTTTGCTTCTTATTATTAATCCACATCATCAACGTATCCGGCGCCGAACTGGCGCCCTGTCGGTATCACATTTGCCCTTCTTCTTTTGCCACGGGTTCATTTGATCCGAGATATAGTGTATCCGGTTCTACGGTTTCCGCTGTCAATTTACCTGTTATTATTGAATCGGTATCAATATAAGTGGATTTCAAAAAATCATTTGAATCAAGCATGTAATCCATATAACTGTTTGACAGTGTAATATTTCCAGGCAAAACAGTCAATGATCCGGTAATAAGCAATTCAAAAATCTCCCCTTTTATCGTACAATGATCAATTGTCCTCGCACTGGCCGGACCGTATAAATAATGGGAGGTGCACACAGATGGGCGGTTGGTCATGCCTTTAAAGCTGCACTACGTGAGGCGGGATTAGAAGACGGCAAGTTTCATGATCTACGTAACACATTTGCGACACACAGCCGGGAAGACGGCCTAACCATCGAGGCCGTAAGCGGAACC
>JAFGEC010000373.1 GCA_016931775.1 Candidatus Zhuqueibacterota bacterium
CTAATATCCACAAATAAACACAGTGGCGGTTTAATACATATGTTAGCACTGAACCAATACTAAATACAACCACTAGTGAGTGAGTTTTTCGATGAAAATATTGCGAGTTAAAATCACCAACTATCGAAACTTGAACGATCTTGACATTTTTTTTGATCCAGACATTAATTTTATTGTTGGTGAGACAAGTGTAGGAAAAACAAATTTGCTTTCTCTGTTCCACACGATCTTCAATTGGCGGAGCTTTTACGAGTCAGACTTCCAAGACCCCACAATTCCCATAAGTTTAGAGTTTGAAATATCATTGAATGAATTACAAAAAGGACATTTTGAAGATTTATTCTCACCTGACAATAGCAATAATATTAATATTCTGGCAATTCAAGATTCGCCAGATGAAGTAATCCAATTCTTCCATAAAGAAAGCGGAACGAGCATTTCTCCAAGTCTGATGAAAAGAATTAATTATATCTACTATGATTCACAAAGGAATCCCGGTAGCGAACTTTCATTTGATAAAAGAAAGGGAGTTGGTAAATTTCTCAATCATCTATATTCAAAATACCTTGAAAGCCATGAAGTAGATGACATTGATTTTATAAACAAATCAGAGCTAGAAGGTCTACTCGGATACATAAACGCCAACTTAATTAAGATCAAGTCATTTAAAGATTTCTCAATTAAAGCAAATACAGATGAAGATGTAAGAAACCTCCTTGCAAGAATTATTAATCTGAGAGATGATCAAAACTTTGAATTGCAGCGTTCTGGCTATGGCCTTCAATTCGCTTCAATGATTAGCTTGGCCATATTAGAAAAATTACTTGGCAAGAATGTATCTAAGGATAAATACTTTTTTGAAGATGAAAATGGTTTAAAATTTTCTTCAATGATAATTGGTCTTGACGAACCAGAAATTCATCTCCATCCATATATGCAACGATCTTTAGTGAGATACTTATTAAAGCTAATACAAAATAAAGATGCTGAATTTATAGAGCTAATTTCCGAGCTATTTTCTTTTAATGGTTTTATAGGTCAAATCATCATCTCAACGCATTCACCTAACATTCTATTGTCTTCATATAAGCAGATAATTCATTTATACAGGGATCGAGACAATAATATTCTTTCAAAGAATGGGACCAAGATAGACCTTGATCCAAAGATTGAGAAACATTTGGGCAAAAATATGCCCTACATAAAAGAGGCATTTTTCTCTAGATGTGTTGTATTAGTTGAGGGTGATACCGAAGTAGGAGCATTGCCGGAATTTGCTATCAAATTAAATATAGACTTGGATGATGCTGGTATTTCAATTATTCAAGCTGGAAGTGCAGACTCAATCCCACCTCTAATGAAGTTGCTTGATGAATTTGGAATTCTCTGTATTAGCATTATGGATGGTGATAAGAAAAGTGCAACATACGCAAGCATCGAAAACTTGTACTTTACAGATCAACATGACTTTGAAGAAGAAGTTGTGAAGAAATGTTTTGATCGAAGTAGTGTGGACTTACTTTTTCAAATTGTCAAAGAAAATGACAGCAATCAAGAGAATCGAGTAATCCAAAAACAAAAACTAAATAATACCATTAGAAAATACGCGCTTGACCTCGCTGAGGTAAATATTGATTATGCTTTTACAGAAGACAATCCTGACATACTTTATGCATTATATCTATCATGGCTAGATATTAACAAGTCAATCCTACTAGGTAAAACAATTGGGCAAGCTCTTGATAAAGACAACATTCCTAATGCATTTAAAAATATGTTGATAGAAGCTGAAAGACTATCCCAAGATGCGCAATAACGCACTTTCACAACTCAAAAATAAGATCTCCGATATTCATTCTGGAGATACAAAACAATTAGAGGCGATATTTTCCGATCATAAAAGACTTATCATTGAAGCACCAGCTGGATATGGTAAAACAAAAACGATGGTCAGCAAAATTGCTTATATACTTGCATCTTCCGAACTACCCTACCCCAAGAAAATACTAGCGCTCACATTCAGTGTAAATGCTGCCTACAAAATAAAAAAAGACGTTGCCGAGCAACTTCCATCCTTACTAAGTATGGATGAGATTAATCCGGTTAAAGTCGGAGATCGTGTTTTCGTATCAAACTATCACGGATTTTGCAGACACGTCCTAAGTCTTTATGGAAACTTGATCCATGAAAATCTTCAACAAATTGACACACTAAGTACTGTTGATGAATCTAGAATTCAAAACATGACGAGTCTGGATGTTGGGCTAACCTATGAGGACGCAAAGCAACTTTCAGATTTATCTGACGCAATTAAAAGTGTAAACAATGAATATTTAAAAAATAATTGGAAGACATACCTTAGAATTATCAGCGACCATCTGCTACCAAATAACTATATAAGTTACAATGCAATAATTTTATATGTACTACTGCTTTTTGACCGATACCCAGAGATTCTAAAATTTTATCAACAATATTTCCCAACTATCATAACTGATGAATTTCAAGACACAAACCTATTGAGCTATCATCTCATCACTCAGCTAATTTCTAGCAAATCTAAAGTGATACTAATAGGTGATGCACTGCAACGAATTTATGGTTTTATCGGAGCCATTAGGAACTTGATGAACCATGTTCGAGAATCTCTGAAAATGCATTATATCTCCCTTGAACAAAATTATAGGTTCAAAGACAATCCCACAATGTTATTACTCGACAAAAATTTAAGAAAAATTGCGGAAAACCCATTAACCCTCCAAATAGAGGAGGATGTCGATATTGATATTAATTTTTTTGATGATCAAATATCTGAAGTTGAGTGGATAGCGGCAAAAGCAAATGACATTTTGGATAATAATGTTGGAAGATTAGCAATATTGGTTCGAGGTCGAGGTGGGAATTCGGATGAAATAGTTCGGTCTTTAGATGAAAATGGAAGAGAATACTTTTATGGTTTGTATAGGGATGATGACAATGAATATTTACTATTTCATCATGCTTGCTATACGACTTTTCTCGAGCAGATAAAACAAAAGGACAGAATCTCAAAACTCTATCTGGAACAGTTTTATAACAAGATCAAAAAACAATATGAAGGTCGAGAAACATCTGTAATTTCCTCACTTCTTGTTTTGTTGAATATATTCATTGTCCGTTTATCTGATCATTATCGGCTTTTAAGCAATGAGGACAAAATAAGATTTTGTCTCGACACATTTGAAAATCGAGCACTAAGGCAGCAAATGGAGTACGTCGACAAAGATTTGATTCTAACAACAGTACATGGCGCGAAGGGTTTGGAATGGGAATATGTTATTATTCCAGATATGGAACAAAACGTATTTCCAATGTATCCTAGTCTATGCACGCACTGCATTAATAGATATAATTCTACCCAAAATAATTTTTGTGTATTGAACTATGATAAAAGTATTGACCGACAGTTTATTGAGGAACTAAGTGTATTTTACGTTGCAGTAACTCGCGCAAAAAGACAAGTATATTTTAGCGCAAGTAAAGAACGAATTAACGCCAGCGGAAATACTTTCAATACTGTAATAAGTTGCTTTTTATCTCTACCTGGAATATCTTCGAAAGTTGTGAATGAGTAATTTATTATCCCATAATACGTGCTAAATGTAAAGTGCTAACAAGCAAATGCAGCCGATTTTAACCGCCGATTCTTTCAAGCACAATTCTGGTCTCTTTCAATTTTTGTTCGTTTGCGCTGGTTACTCTGATGCGGTTAAAACGGCTGATTTAATTGTTGGCCCCGATAAGAAAGGAAACAGACAAGATGCCATACGAATCAGTTGATGCCCTTCAGCGGGCACTGACCCGCGATGTGTTCCACTATGCCAAGGACGCAAAAAAAGCCGCAGGCCGCGCTCTCGGAACATTGGTCGAAATCATCACATTCTACCTCATCAAGGGCTGGGGATACGAGAAGCACACGGCAATCGAGCGCCGCCTGCCCGAATACGCGAATCCGGATATCACGCACAACGTAGAATTCAGCCTTCATCCCTCGGAAGAGATCAAGGTGGTCAAGGTGGACAAGACCAACCTTCCCTTAACGCCGAAGAAGATTCTCAAACTCCTTGACGATCCGGACTGGACCGCCGACGACTCCAAGTCTACTCAGCTTCTCTCGTCCGATGAGATTCTTCGCAATGCGTGCATCCTTCATGAGGATGATTCGCGAATCATCGTCGCCTATCTCGGCAAGGCTACTTCCACGGCGTACCGCTTGACGGTCAACCGACTGACGCCTCACCCCTTTGCGGTGCTTGAGTGCAAGCGCGTTGGTGTGGAAGAGGGGGTGAAGAAAGGACCACAGACCATCGAGAAAGCGAAACAGGGGGCTTACGTAGCGCGGACCGTATCTTCCCTGCAGAAGATTAGAATGAGTGACGGTTCCGTCTACGGCATATTGCATCTCGACAGTGGTGAACTGCGGTACGAGCCATACGGGGACTTCCTTCGGAGTGTAGTGGCGTCTGACGATGCCTCCCTCCTCCGTGATTTCACCCTAACCGTGGGCGTCGTCAGCAACCACGGGAACTGGTTCACCTCGGACGACCACAACAAAGAACTCAAGGTGCTCGCCCAGTCATACGACTGGCTTTTGTTCCTCACAGATGCAGGACTCTCGGATTTCGTTGAATCCCTATTGGTGAAGCCAGCAAAGCAGTACCGCCCTATTCGAGACGCATTTGTCAAGAGCTACACAGGCAAACGTGGCGAGAACAGATTTACGAAGGTCAAGATCGCCCTCGCGGCCGATCTTGCCCTACAAGAATATTTCAAATCGAACACAGACAAGGTCGAGGGCTGGTTCAATGTCATCTCCCCAGCTGGTCGTTCAGTTGCCGAACTGAAACGGGAACTGACTCTCCTTGCCGGAAAGAACTGGAAGGAGATATTGAAGTGACTGCTGGTCGGACAGTCAATTCGCAAAGCGTCAACTGGTGTACCCCGCCGAAGTACGTCAAGGCAGTGCGCAAGGTGTTTGGTGGAAACATTGCACTTGACCCTTGTTCCAACGAATGGTCCATCGTCAGTGCGGAGACGGAATACCGTCTTCCAGAACAGGATGGACTGCGGGAATCCTGGGAGTTCCCGACGATCTATGTCAATCCCCCCTACGGATCAGATAAAGAACGTCGCACCACGATAAAGCACTGGCTCTACAAGTGCGCCCACGCTCATAAACACTTTGGATCGGAAGTGCTTGCATTGGTGCCTGTCGCCACCAATACAAGCCATTGGAAGGAGTACGTCTGGGGGTGTGCAACTGCTGTATGCTTTCTCTACGACACCCGGCTGCGTTTTCTTGTTGAGGGAAAGGATGAGGGCAAAGGTGCCCCAATGTCCTGTGCAATGATCTATTGGAACAAGAACATCGACATCTTCTTGCAGGTCTTCAACGAGTTCGGAGCGGTCGTTGATCTTCGACCTCTCGAAGGTAAAGCTATCGGCGACCGAGGCAGACTTCACCAACCCAAGCTCTTCGATGATGTATAGGGCCAACAATGCCATGCACACGGACGGGAATTCCGCTGCGCTCCATTCCCGCCGGTGATGGCCACGTTAGCAGTCAAATTAAAATTAATTTTAGAAAGATATGAGTATGAAATATATTATTTTATCAATGTTTCTCTTATTAGTACTTGCTCATCAAACACTTTCGCAGACAACTGAGCTTAAACCACGTATTGTTGTACTAACCGATATTTCCACTTGGGAGACCGATGATCACGAATCATTAATCAGACTTCTCGTCCATGCGGATATGTTTGAAATCGAAGGCCTGATTTATACAACCGGCTGGAGCATAGATAATGCTGAAACGCATAATAGCTTTATAGACATTATTTATGGGGCCATTGATGCCTATGAACAGGATTTGCCAAACTTGCTGAAACGCTCCAATCAATGCGGACATTCACAAGATCTCGGTCGGCAAGAAATCGGATACTGGCCGAGCCCTAACTATTTAAGAGAACGTACCATGATGGGAAGCAAGACCAGAGGCATGAAGTTTATTGGCGCCGATAACAATTCCCAAGGGAGCAAACTGATTGTTGATCTAGCAGATGAAGATGATGATCGTCCAATTTGGGTGACCATTTGGGGAGGTGGTAACACACTTGCCCAGTCAATATGGCAGGTGCAGCATACTCGAAACGAAGAGGAATTGAAAACCTTCCTACATAAAATCCGCGCTTATGCCATAACGGATCAGGATCGACATTATAACGGCTCAGAAGGATATGAGGTCAGTTCTCATCAGTGGATGCGTCGAGAGTTTGCCGATGATCTATTATTTATTTGGGATGAATGTGCATGGAAATTTCAGAATGGTACTGGCCGCAATAATTGGTCGCTTTATGAAACACATATCCAGAATCATGGAAATCTTGGTAAGCAATATCCTAAATATAAATATGGTGTTGAAGGCGACACTCCCGCCTTTCTTCATGTTTTGCCCAGCGGACTCAATAATCCCGACGTACCAACCCAATGTAGCTGGGGCGGATATTCAGAATGGGGATTATGTGCAGACAGTCTAACCTATGCCTTTACGAATCACACAGGATCGGCGCAGAGTATTTGCAATAAATATGAAAACCATTTTTATCCGGGAACCTTTAATAATTTTGCTGCTAGGATGGACTGGGCAGAAAGCGGAACAGGGAACCAAAATCCAGTAGTCGTCATCGAGAATAACAAAGGAAATGCTATACTTAAAAAAACTCCAGAGCCAGGTACAACGGTTATTCTTGATGCCTCTAGTACATACGACCCGAACAACGATAATCTGAACTTCAATTGGTGGGTACAGCCGGAAGCTGGAACCTACTCTAAAGCCATTACTATTTCAAACAGCGACTCGAGCATGGCAACCGTGAAAATACCTTCCGATGCAGAGGGCAAAACCTTTCATGTGATATGCGAGGTTATTGACAACGGTACACACAACCTTTCAAGTTATCGAAGGATTATTTTCGAACCAACAACGTCAAACTAAAAATAGGGAAACGCGAGTTAAGGCAATAACTAACAAAAAATAAGAAGACTGGAAAATGCTAGGAGCAGCTATTTTCTGAAAGGTTTTGATTGTAGCAACAAATCAATTTCAATTGAATCATACAACAAAATCGCGTATCAGCAAACTGCTAACAAAAAAATGCACCGGATTTGAACAGCCGATTCTTTTAGGCGGTATTCGGGGGATTAGGTCAGCCAATCACAGCATCGGGCGCGCCCGATGCTGTTCAAACTTTTATTCATTTCCCCACAATTTCACATCGTTACCTTTATTTTTCCGCCACTCATGCCGCCATTTATGAATCTCTACCGTGTCGATAAACGGCTTTGGTTTTCTGGTTTCTTTGTCGGGTATCGGTATGAGCTTCTGCAACGGTGGTTGCTGATACCAGTAGGCCACGCTGGCTAAATCCAGACTCATACAATTGTTGTGACCGTGTTCGATGGTAACCCTCAAAGACTTGTCGAAATAAACAGGATCGTTAATGTGGAACCGGTATACATGGGTCCGGCCCAGCCATCCGATATTGTCGTTCACCCGGGCGTATCCGTAATACGGATGTGAAAAGATGGTCTTGGGACACCAGGAGGTGTTAAAATAATCTTCGGTTCCCGTACCGTGCAGGGTCGGCATGGCATCGCCGTCGATAAAAATCATGTCATCGCCTTCACCGTACCACATGGGACTCGGCGAATGAACGTAGTAATTGATACCGGCATAGTGGCCTTTTCCCTTGACATCCAGTATAAGATAGTTATTTGCACCCGTGGGATTAACTCCCTGGTCACCCAGTACGCCCCATTCATTTTCACCATCAGGCAACGCTTCCGTCAACTCGTGGTTATACCAGGCGCAAAACCGTCCCATGTCTTTCGGTAAATTTTTGGTTTCCACATAGTCTATGTAATAATAGAAAGCATGAATTTCCTGGCCGGTCTGATTTTCGATTTCAATTCTGGCACCACCGGCAAAGGGCATAATCCAGTACGATACCATCCCCCGGCCGTTCACGGGTCCCACCGCCAACGGCAAGCTGCTGAAATTGTAAGCTTCATCCCAACCCTGCCCGAAAAACGGGCCGATAGGCGATTCCACGGAGGGGAATTCGTTGCCGTCCCAGTACATGCGCAGGATGATATCGTTGCGGCTGAGTCTTTCAGGCGTCGGAGCGATGGTAATCCAGATGTGATTGATATAACCGGCGCCGGAAACGTTAAACAACTCGCGTATCTCCCCATCCTCGATATGCTCAAAGCGGTCGTTGTTGCCGCCGGACCTGTCGTAGCTGCTGATCCGTTTGGTTTTCACTCCGGTTTTAATTTTGGCGAGATCAAAAAGCTCGGTTCCCGCGGTTTGGGCGGTAACGTTGAAGGTAAAACAGACAAGCGCTAAAACGGTCAAATAAAAGACGGATTTTTTCATTGCTTCCTCCGATTGGTACAAGTGAAGTAAGTGATCTCAAAAATATCGGACATTATTTTTAAATATAAGAAATAAATAAGCAAGAAAAAAGCATGAAAAGGAACAGGGGATCTCCCGAAATTTTATTCATACTGAAAAACATACTGATACAATCAAACAGGCTTCTGTACTTCAGTGATTTTCTTTTTGACCTCGCGCAGAGCCGCAGCGACACAGAGTTTTTAACCGGGCAATTTGGATTAATACGCAGACTATTTTTTAATGAATTATAATAAATGAAATTTTTGACAAAACTCTTGACTTGAACCTTATCTCTCTTCTATGTACCCTCTGCGGCTCCGAGGCTCTGCGCGATCAATCAGTCGAAATCACCAAAGAATTAAAAAAAGGACAAAATACAAAACTACATATTAACCATTAAATTATTTATTTCACAATTATTTCATCCTTTAAATTAATCAATCTCAAGCAATCCCAAACACCACGGTATTTCACCGTACGTTTTTCCTTCACGGTCACTGTCGAGGACGCCCTGAAATACAAATTCCAGATCCGCCGGATCCACTTCCAGATGCTCGTCATAACCGGCACGAACAAGTTCACCGTGACTGATCGAGTCCGTCCAGTGCCCTTGTTCTTGCAGTACGTTTTTCATGCAGGCAAAGTTTTTTTCTTTTGTCGCAGCAAGCGGCAGCCAGTCACCATCCAACCGACCGGCCGTATATGCTTTATAATAGCGCCATCCATAGCCGTGCTGTGCTTCGATGAGTGCGAGATAGCGTTCAGTAGCACCTTTTAATTTATAAATATGCCCGGCCTCGAATATATCATCTTCCAGCACGACATCCGCATCACTCCAATTATGTGGAAAATCGTCAAGACTGGTCTGCGAGCGCCACATCTTGCCATCGAGTGAAGTAAAAAACAGATAGGCAGTTGTCTGATCGCAGATAATCCAGAAATCCAGCCAGGCCTTTACATCGGCAAATTTTCTGCCCACCATGGGCTGCAAAGGCGACCACTTTGCAGGATCGGATAGATCGTCGGATGTTGAGAACGCCGGCTGATATTCAAGATCCCATTTTTCATCTGATGCCTGACAGACAAGATACCACTTTTTATGGGGTGAAAAATAAAAAATCTGCGGCGCACAAAAATAGCCGTCGTGGCAAGTCAGAACGGTTCGAGGCGCATCAGTTATCTGGTCCCATGATGCAAAGGCGAGGTAGATAATCGAATGAGAACGCTGACGGCCGCGCACGGTGCAAAACAGGTGAAATTGATTTTCAAACTTGACGATTGACGGATCCTTGACCGATATCCATTCTTTATCCGCACATAAAACAGGCGATCCGGTGCTTCCCTCGAAATCACCATCCATAACTTTCTGAACAGCGATTTGCCTGGCTTTTTCCTGTTTGTTGCATGCACTGACAACACAAAAAAGTAATACCAGCCCAAAAGTAACCGTTCGTAACGATATAATCATTTCCACCTCTCATTTAAAAACGATAATTATAATTAATTTTCAACCGGCACGAGCTTTCTCCCAATTTATAATCACTTAACGAGGGATGCGATTGTTCCATGGGATCCTGCCAGATGGAATTCCAGGCGAACAGAATTTCATTGCCCGGCTTCAGAATCCAGCGAAACCGGGATTGCCAACCGATTTTTTCACTTTCATTGTCGTACTGGATAAAACTTAAAATGGTCATGCTCGGGCTCAACAAGATATCACCATTTACCCTTGCGACTCTGATGTCAAAATCGCCTGCGGGTAAATGAGCTGTTCCGTATTCTACAGAAATGCCGAGGTATAGCGGCACCCCCACCTTGTAGCCGCCGCCGAATTTGATCATCTCCCCAGTCCCGTTATAAAACTCTCCCCAGTCGTACTCGAGGGACATCCAATAGTTGCGGCGTTTGGCGCTGAGAAATTCGGCCGCATAACGCTGATAATCATAAATACCCCGCCGGATCACCCGATCGGTAAAAATATCAAAGCTCTGTTGTATAACATCGTACTGTCTCGTGATTTTGAATCTAATCTCGTCTGCGGAGAAAAACCGGATAATGAATGGTGATAATCCCAATTCACGGGTTTTCAGATGATTGCTCAAGTCAGTGATATAGTCGAACGTGGTCTTGATTTGAACCTGCAATATCCCCCATTTTTTCGGCCGGGGGCCAAGGGCAAATTCACCGTAACTGTTACGGATATTTTTTCTGGGAACAAAACCGACACCGGCGTGAAAGTTATTTTCAATCTGGGAATAACCCAACCGCATCGACAGCAAATCATTAGGATAGCTGACCTCCGTTCCGAATGCCCAGTCGTTCCCGGTGAGATTCCGAGTATACGACTTTACACCGAAAAGCAGAAGCATAAGGTTTTTATTACCTTTAAAAGTGGATGTACCCAGTTTCAAATCGGCGCCAACAATACTGTTTTTATTTTCAGCAACGGCATTTCCGGTTGTGCCGATGATACCCAGACCGGACTGGGAGCCGAAATTCCGTGTGATGCGTGCCGCACTCAAGTTTTTCCGTCCATTCATCCTGTCATCGACCACACTTAAAAAACCCAAATTCCACGGTCCTGCCTGTCCCGTCAGCTTGAGACCACCGATAATGGGAATGGGTGAACCGGATTCTCCCAGGCCGATACGGCGGGAGAAAAACGGTACCAGTTGTCGTGATTTGCTGTTCCCGTCATCCGCTTCACGTGAAAACTGGAAATAATGGGCGCCGTCCAGGAAAAAATCCCGCTTTTCGGGATAAAACAACGGAAAACGTGTGAGATTGATTTGACGGTCATCGACTTCGGTCTGGGCAAAATCCGTATTGACCGTCACCACTCCTTTAAGGCCGGATGAGACCTGATAGTATAAATCCAGTCCCGCATCGGCCGGATATTCCAATTCCTCCCCCCTGTTCTGGTCGATTCCGGCCAGTGCGTACGGCCGGACATCCAGGCCGATACCCTGGGTGATGCCGGTCAGACCGGTAATCTGTCCCGCATCCGACACCTGGTACTTAAAAGCATCCAGATTGGCCGCCGGCCAGTAGGCAAGCTCGTTATTGTGCATGATGGCCCGGACAAATTTTATGCCCCACGTATCCCGGCCGGGTGAGAAATTCAGACTTTTAAACGGGATGGCCAGCTCGGTCTCCCACCCATCAGACGTCATCGCCGATTTTCCCTGCCAGATGCCGTCCCAGTCCTTGTTCATAACCGCGCCGTTCTGGCCGATAAGCGCATCACCTTTTGAACCTCTGGGATTGATCTCGAACCAGAACGCATTGCGCCGGTCCAAAAACGTATCCAGCATCACCACAATTTTATCTTCATTTGCTAAAACCGCATCGCGGGCCATTTCTTTGGCCGTAATACGATCAGGATCGTCAAAACATTTAAACGCCACGTAAATATTATCCGCATCATAGCATATGTAAACGACGGTTTCTTTGGATACCGGTTCTCCGGTTTCGGGTTCACGCTGATAAAAGCCGGTTATTTTTTCGGTCGAAAGCCAAGCAGTTTCGATTTGTCCGTCGATACTGGGCGGTGTATCGATCTTGTATGCCGTGATTGATGGCTGGGAATATAATACGGTAAACAGAACCAGATTGGTCATCGTCATTGAAGTCAGATTTTTAACGATCATTTGATTTTCCTTAAAAAGCCATACTCCTCCACCCTTTTGCCAGCATTTTGGACAATTGAGTGCTCAACTCCGCATTTTCCGGATATTCGGCTATGTTTTCGTTTTCCATGGGATCGGTCTGATGGTCGTACAGCATTCGATCCGTTTGATGACCCTCTTTATCCCGCCATTCCGTGTAGCGGTACCGGTCGGTTTTTATCGACCAGCCGTTTCTCCAGCGGCTGAACACTGCCTGTTTCCAGGGCAG
>JAFGEC010000374.1 GCA_016931775.1 Candidatus Zhuqueibacterota bacterium
TATCAGCAGCAACTGGTCAAACTGGCCGGGAAAATCCATGAACTCGATTATAAAAGCGGACGTCCTATGGAGGAATGGTATGTTGAATAATAAAACTAAAAATACAAATCGATCCGGTAAATGGTACTATTCAACCGGAATCGTATTTTTAATGATTATGATGAGTTGCTCAAACGGCAAAAAAGGCAATCACCTATATAACGGACGTCTTGAAGCTGATATTATCAGCCTGTCGGCAAAAACCGGCGGAACCATAGATACCCTGCTAGTTGATAAAGGTGAAAAAATTTCGTCCGGGCAGTTGCTCGCGGTGATCGATAACAGCCGTTACCTGGCGCAAAAACGCCAGCAGGCGGCCCAACTGGACGAGATCCGGTTGTCGCTGCAAGGTGTGGATGCCCAGATCCGCCAGGTCAAACCGCAGCTGGACCTGGCCAGAGAAACCCTGCTTAAAACGCAAAATTTGTATAAAAACGGTGCCGCAACCCAAAACGATGTGGACGAGCTGTCGGCCCGGGTGGATGTGCTGCAGGCACAGTTGGACGGTCTGGTCACCAATAAGAAGGTCATTGCCAGCAGGAAGGAGCAGCTGCTGGCTGGAATCGAGATCACCGATTTAAATCTCTCCGACACTCAAATTTACTCACCTCTTAACGGCCTGGTGCTCAATACTTACCACCACCGGGCGGAAACCGTGGCGCCCGGACAAAAGCTGATTGACGTCGCCGATCTTTCCCGGATGGAGGCGACGATATATGTCGCTTTGACGGACCTGAACAAAATAAAACTCGGAGATAAAGCCCGGGTGCGTATAGACGGAAGCGATGAATTTTTTACCGGCCGTGTGGCGTGGATATCCAGTGAATCGGAATTTACGCCTAAAACTATCCTGACCAAAGAAACCCGGACCACACTGGTCTATGCCGTGCAGATCAACGTGCCTAATTCCGACGGTGTGCTAAAGATCGGCATGCCGGTTGATGTTGAGATGATATGAAACCGATTGTAACAATGACGTTTCCTGTTTCCATACAAAATCTGAAAAAATCCTACGCAGCGGTACCGGCGGTTCAAAATGTCAGTATTCAGGTGCAAAAGGGTGAAATATACGGCCTCATCGGGCCGGACGGCGCCGGTAAGACCACCATCATTCGCATACTCGTTTCCTTGCTGGATGCCGACGGCGGGGAGGTTTTATTTATGGGTAGAAATGTTTCGCAAAACGTACGATATGTGCGTTCAAACATCGGTTACATGCCCCAGCGTTTCAGCTTGTACCGCGATCTTTCCGTTCGGCAAAATTTACGCTTTTTCGGTGATTTGTTCCATGTACCACGCCATATTCAGGAGCAGCGCCTGAAGGCACTGTACGATTTCTCGAAACTGGGCCCGTTCCAGAACCGCCTCGCCGGTGCATTGTCAGGCGGTATGAAACAAAAGCTGGCCTTGTCGTGCATGCTCATGCACGAACCGGATGTCATTGTACTGGACGAACCCACATTCGGCGTGGATCCGGTGTCGCGTGCGGAATTCTGGGATATTCTAAAAATGCTCGCTTCCAACGGCAAATGCCTGCTGGTATCCACGGCTTACATGGATGAAGCCTACCTGTGCCATCGTATCGGCCTTTTGGACAAAGGACGCCTGCTGGCCCAGAATAAACCGCAGGTGCTTATCGAGCGTTTTGATTTTCCACTGTACCGGATACGCTCCGAACAACCGCATAAAATTTATACTCAACTCAAGGCGACTTATTTCGAAAAACATATCCAGCTGTTTGGTGACGGTGTGTATTTCATCGACCGGGATAAATCCGGATCGGCCGCTATCCGGCGCCGGTTGGCAGACCTGAATATAACGTATGATAAATTTGAGCCGGTTAAACCGACTTTGGAAAATCTGTTTTTGGAGCTAATGATATGAACCGACAATCCACAGGACCGGATTCTTTTGCAGCGGAAACCACTGTCGTCGTGTCCCACCTTACACGAAAATTTGGTTCATTCACGGCTGTCGATAATGTGTCTTTTACTGTTGCCCGAGGAGAAATATTCGGATTTTTGGGTGCGAACGGCGCCGGCAAAACCACCACCATCCGTATGTTATGCGGATTACTCAAACCTTCATCCGGCTCGGCCAGCGTTGCAGGGCTGGATGTTTACCACCAGCCGGAAAAAATAAAAACCAAAATAGGATACATGAGTCAGCAATTCAGTTTATATGAAGACCTGACCGTCCGCGAAAACATTCAGTTTTACGGTGGTATTTACGGATTGAGCCGGCTGCAGATTCGCAGTAAAACAGACGAATTGTTGCATTATCTCAACCTATGGGACCAGGTGGATGTGTTAACCCGGGATTTGCCGCTGGGCTGGAAACAGCGCATGGCGCTCAGCTCCGCCATTCTGCACGATCCGCCCATTATTTTTTTGGATGAACCCACCAGCGGCGTGGATCCGGCTTCGCGCCGGGAATTTTGGCTGCTTATTTACGAACTGGCCGCCCGGGGCAAAACCGTATTCGTCACGACCCATTACATGGACGAAGCCGAGTACTGCCACCGGGTCAGTATCATGAAGGACGGCCGCATTGTCGAACTCGACAAACCGGAACGGTTGAAAAATAAATACGCTGCGAAAAATATGCAGCAGGTTTTCATAAATATCGTAAAAGGAAAAGACAAATGAATCCGGTGTTGCCCACCATCATCAAAAAAGAGTTTATCCACATCTGGCGTGATCCCCAGACCCTGGTCATTATCCTGTTGATGCCCCTGATGATGCTGATTCTGTACGGATACGCCATTACCCTGGAAATGAAACAAATCCGGACAGCGGTTGTTGATCTGGACAAAACCCCGCAGAGCCGCGAGTTTATTGAAAAGATCATTTCAACCGGCTTTTTCCATGTTACCCGGGTGGATGTGCCGTACCGGCAGATCGAGGATATATTCTTCCGCAGCCAGGCACGATGTGTGATCGTGATACCGGATAACTTTGCGGAAAAACTGGCCGGCGACAGCTCCACACCGGTACAGCTGGTGGTGGATGCCAGCGATCCCAATGCCGCCAATTTTATCAACAACTATATGGCACGCATCAATGTGGGATTCAATTTACAGCATGGTGCCGGAAACGGCGGAATTTTTTCAGTAGAGGCACGGCTGCTGTATAATCCGGATTTGTTATCCGCTTATTTTTTTGTACCCGGCTTGGTTGCTGTCATTATTCTGCTCAGCAGTGCACTGCTCACCAGTATCGCCATCGTACGTGAAATAGAGTTTGGAACCATGGAACAGATACTGGTCAGTCCCGTTCGGCCAAATCAGATTATCATCGGAAAGATCGTACCCTACCTGGTGCTGAGTTTTCTGGACGGCGTATTGATCCTGTTTTTTGCACATTTATGGTTTCATGTTCCCGTTTACGGCTCGCTGTTGCTGCTGGGATTTTCCCTGTTTGTTTACATTTTAACCGGTCTCTGTTTTGGCGTCCTCATCTCAACCGTTGCGCGCTCCCAGCAGGTGGCCATGATGGCGGTGATGGTCATCACCATACTTCCGTCGTTTATGCTCAGCGGATTTATTTTTCCGGTTCGCAGTATGCCGCACATTCTGCGGGAAATTTCGGTGATCGTACCGGCCACACATTTTCTCAGGATCATCCGCGGGATTATGCTCAAGGGCACCGGGATTTTTCAGTTGCTGCCGGAGCTGGGGATATTAACGGCGTTCTCTATTCTTTTAATCGCCATCAGTATTCGAAAATTTCATACCAAACTGGAGTAGTTCATGTCGCGCATTTTTTATCTGGTGCAAAAGGAGTTCAGGCAGATTCGGCGGGAGAGGGCGTTTATTTTTATCATTTTCGTCATGCCGTTTATACAGATTGTGCTGTTTGGTTTTGCCGTCAACACCGACGTCCGCTACGTTCCCATTGCCTTTGTGGACATGGACCGATCCCAGACCAGCCGCCGGTTGTTAACGGCCTTTTGCGCCAATGAAACGTATACCTATTCCGGAATGGCCGCCACGGAAGAAATGGCCAAATCCCTGCTGGATATCGGTAAAATCCAGATCGCCGTGGTGATCCCGCCGCATTTTGAGCGCGACCTGCGCACCGGCAACCGGCCCCAGGTGCAGGCCATTATCGACGGTGTGGACGGTAACTCGGCCGGATTGGTGCTGGGATATGTCGGTCAAATTGCTTTGCAATTGCAGAAAGAATGGCTGCCGGACACCGGTATGCCGGACGGTTCGCCCCCGGTCGGCTTGACTGAAATTGTGCCAAGAATGTGGTATAACGACAGTCTGGAAAGTAAAAACAACATTGTTCCCGGTATCATAGCCACCCTGGTGACCATGATCACCGCATTTCTCACCGGTATGAGTATCGTGCGCGAAAAGGAGATCGGCACCCTGGAACAGCTGATGGTTACGCCGGTCCATAAAAACGAGCTCATCATCGGCAAAACCCTGCCGTTTATGGTGGTGGGTTTTTTACTGCTTAATGTGGGTATTCTGGCGGCCGGACTGATATTCGGCCTTTGGATGAAGGGCAGCCTGCTGGCGTTGTGGGGATTCGGCCTGATTTTCATGCTCAGTACCTTGGGCCTGGGAATTTTTGCCTCCACACTGGCCCACACCCAGCAGCAGGCCATGTTTGTGGTGTGGTTTTTCGCGCTGTTTGCCATGTTGCTGTCCGGCTTTTTTATCCCCATTGAAAACATGCCCCGCGCTATTCAGCTCGTCACCTATCTCAATCCGCTGCGGTATTTTATGAAAGTCGTCCGCGAAATCTACCTCAAGGGCACACCGGTGATCTACCTGTGGAAACAGGCGCTGTTTATGCTGGTGTTCGGGGTGGTGATGATATTGGGGGCTTCGGCGAGATTTCAGAAGCGGGTGGGATAGGGAGGAAACCTGCCCAGAAATTCGTAAAGCAGGTTTTCCCCAGGTTTCGTGGCAAGTCAGTTATTCACAGGAGTATATTCTTCTGTCTTGATATCAAAATAACCGGTTATCAAAACATCTAATTCGTACATAATTCTAAAAGTCAAACGAGGTCATCATGTCCCCAACATGGATAACTGATATTCAACACTTTCTCGATCCGAACGGAGAAATCGGCGAACTGACACCACCCACATTACATCGAGCTTTGTTTTGGACTGAAATCATAAAAGTTGTTACAAAGACTAAAAACAACAACAAGCCCTTTGATACATCAATCCGTTGTATCAGACGTTTAAAAAATAAACGATGCGACGGCACCATTTGGGCGGAATTGTTCGGTGAAACGATTCGCTGGGTATGCGATAAATGTGATAACAACGGTTCGTTGACGGGCTGGCAGGGTACCCAATGGGATCAAACAAAACCGGCCAAAACAACTAAACAACAAAAACTGTATAGTCCGGAAGAATTTATAGAATACTTTGACGACAAAGAAGAAAAACAAGGCGCGCTAAGAGATGACCTTCTTCAACTACAAGTCGAATATATAAAACACCTGCAAAAGGCACTATCCCCCTATACCGCACAGTTATACGGCAGCGTTATACCAATATTTGCGCATTATCTATTTCTGGAAACCAATGTTCAATCCATCGAAGAAATAACAAAAAGAATGGTTGGGCGTGAGTTTATCAGGCATTGGAAAAACAAAACCATCGGTGCAGAGCAGAACGAACAAGATATTAAAACTGCACTATTAGAGTTTTTTTGGTTTTTGAAGAAGGAGAAAGGGATCACAAATGACAGGATTATAAATGTGTTATGCGCAAGATAACCTGGTGGGATTATGGTAAAAAAAATTTTGATAAAATTCCTTGAAAAATCAAATTATTTTTCAAAATTTATAACCATAAGTTCGGTATATTTTTCAAGTCGTTCAAAATCACGATCGTTATGTAAAAGGGGAATATTATACTCTATAGCAACAGAAGCGATTATACAATCAATTGGTTTGCGAATTGTAATACCCTTTGCGCGAAGCGATCTGTAAATTTCAGCAGCCCGTAAATATACGGAATAATACATCTCGAGATAGATAAAATTTTCCAGATATTGCTTTGTCGTATCAAACTGGCCCTGATCTCGTATTCCCTGTAAAATCTCTGCCAAAATGACGCCGCAGATGCAGATATCCACATTTGTTTTTACAGCGTTCTCAAAATAAAAAGTATGTTTTGTATCATGCGCATTAAAAAAATCAATCCAAACTGTCGTATCCACAAGTAACATATTAGATCCGGGACTTTCGCCACGTTTCAAGATCTCCTTCCCATTGAATTTTTCCTTTCAATTCAAGAATTTTTTTTTGGTTTTTATGCCGTAAGAGCTCTCTCAATGCATAATCCACCAGCTTCCGGCGGGTTTTAATACCGGTTGCTTTTATACATTCCTCGATCAATTTTTCATCCAAAACAATATTTGTTCTACCCATAAATGCTCTCCTTTAAATTATACACAAATTTCCGGAATTTTTGTGTATTTGTCAAGGTAAATTTAAAAAGGGTGATCGAAATGATATTTAGCTCAGCAGCTAAATTGTGTAATTCTTTGTGCCAGGAGTGACCTTTAGGAATTCTTAGTCCTTTTTTGATGATAATTCCTTTTTTTTAAATCATAAATAATCTTAATTATTCCGACCAGTTGTAGGGTGGGATTCTATCCCACCTTAATCATGCACAAATTGAATAATTAATAACAATTGTAATTTCTCGAAATTATTATTCTCCAAATTTTTCATTATTAAAAATCAGCTCAATTTCATTTTCCCCCCACTTTCCCTGATAATATCCTTTTGCTTTATACATGTGAAAGCTCGACCATTTTCATTCACCGACATTTGTCACATAATTATGCTTAACTGGATTATAATCAAAGTGTTTTTTAAAACCCTGTTCATCCCGAATACAATGTTCCCAATACCGCCGTTGCCAGACGGCAGCCTCTCCTTTTCTTAGTCTTGATGAATTACGTTTCCCTTCTTTGCCCCCTTCCTGTAAATATTGTTTGGAGAATAATGCTTTTATGGCAGAACACCTGATTGAATAATTTTTATCATTCTCAGGAAGCGTCCATAAACAGTGCAGATGTTCCGGCAACAGGCATATTGCATCGCACGTAAAGGGATGCTTTTCCTGAACAATTTTCCAGGCATGTCTTAGTATTCGGCGCGATAAATCAGAGGTTAGAAAGGGCTTTCGATCAAAAGTAACGAGGGTAAAAAAAAACGTGCCTCCCTGAACAAAAACCCGGCGATAGTCTGACATAAAAAGAACGCTCTCCTAATTATTAAGAATGATTATATTCATTACTGTTCTTTTAAATGGTGGGATAGAATCCCACCCTACAACTTTTTCTTAAATCATAAATAATCTTAATTATTCCGACCAGTTTATCCGGGTAAAAAATAGAGTTCCACGAGTGACTTTTTGTGACTTCAACCCTAAAATCAAAAAGCCCACTCAAAGAAGTGGGCCTAAAGTCTTGTAATTCCCTAGCGCGCCCGGAGGGACTCGAACCCCCAACCTTCTGATCCGAAGTCAGAAGCTCTATCCAATTGAGCTACGGGCGCGGGTAGCCGGTAAATATAATAATAAAATCCCAAAATACAAATAAAAAAGGCAAACAATCAAGTTTTGAACGCCTAGGGGGGTCAGCATTCAAAGGAGGGGATTGATTGCTTGCCTTACATCTAAATATTACTAAAAATCTTTAATAACTCAAAGTCACTTTTGCCTAACTTGTGACGTAAGTAACATTTTTGAAAGTTTTTTTCTTCTGACTGGAGTTTTCACCTATTCTGGGGA
>JAFGEC010000375.1 GCA_016931775.1 Candidatus Zhuqueibacterota bacterium
CCAGAGAATCGATAGCCCAGATACGCCATTCGGCATCAAAAATGCCTTTATCTGCTGTAAAAGATTGAAGGGCAAATCCGGGATGCATGCGGTCGA
Organism: Candidatus Zhuqueibacterota bacterium; assembly: GCA_016931775.1. Taxonomy (GTDB): domain Bacteria; phylum Zhuqueibacterota; class Zhuqueibacteria; order Residuimicrobiales; family JAFGEC01; genus JAFGEC01. The sequence goes on from JAFGEC010000375.1 coordinate 97, forward strand.
ATACCTGTATATGCCGTGCAGTGTGAGGACCGGTATTGGCGACCACCAGAGTGAAAATAACCGATTCACCGAGACCGACTCTGGGATTATTGACACTTTTAACCAGGTGGATATCCGGCAGGGATGTATTTTCCTCCCACACGACCGCATCCGCGGCAGCACTGTTATTGGACGAATCGGGATCCGTCTGATCGGAGGCCAAAATTCGGGCGTAATGGGTCCACAATCCCAATTGTTTCCCGGTGCCGTTTAACTCGAGCATGGCCGTATCACCTGCCGCAAGAGAACCGACATTCCATACTTCCGAATTCGCATTGTACTCTCCGGTTGCCGTGGAGGAAAAATCCAGATTCAATCCGGCAGGAAACCTGTTCTGCACCTGAACAGAAGCACTCATGGGACCGTGATTGGTGACCAGCACGTTAAAGTCAGCGGTTTCGTTTCTCTGCACCCATTTCGGCGACACAAAAACCTCGACACCGATATCTGCTCCCAGGACCGGTATATCTATCTCGGCGCAGCTCTCATTATTATCGACATCCGGATCTTGCCGGTCGGAATTTTCAATATGCACGCAGTTTTTTATCTTGCCGGTTCTTAAAATTTCGGCGCGCAATATCAATACCCGGGATTCACCGGCGTCCAGGGTTCTCACGTTCCATATGCCTGTCGCCGCCGAATAATCAGATTCCACCGGAGAAAAACTGATATAACTCAGACCATCCGGCATTCGTTCCAGAACACAAACGTTTTGGGCGGTTACAGAGGAAAGATTGGTGATTTTTATTTCAAATTCAACATGATCGCCCACACGAGGTACATCAGGCAACGACAATATCGATTTACTCACCGCCAGGTCGGCTTCCGTCAGGGTGCCGGCGCCCACGTTGACATAAACCGCATCGTCGTTGTTGGTACCGTCGGCATCACCGGGAGAAACCTGTGTGATTTTTGCATAGTTGACCGCAAGTCCCTCTCGTTTAGCCGTGGCAGCGATCTTGAGTGTGGCCGTTGCACCCACCTGCAGGGTATCGATTTGCCATAAGGCCGTTTCCGGCTGATACGAACCGTTTCCGGTCTGACCGGATACATACGTAAAAGCGGGATGAATGGCGTCAAGTACACGGATATCATTAGCGGCAACCGGGCCGTCGTTTGTCAGATGAATTGTGAACAGGATATTTTCGCCGATATTCATCTGCGCCTTGTCAGCACTTTTTTGCAAACGCAGATCCGGAAGAGTGGAGTCTTTTTCCATCACAACGACCGTTGCGTAAGCGGCATTGTTCCCCAAATCCGGATCATTTTGATCTGCAGCCGCTACAAAAGCGCTGTTTGTCCACCACCCGGCGGATTTGGCCGAGGCTGTAATGCTGAGAATCGCCACGGCATCTACACCCAGGGCATCGATTGTCCAGATTCTTGTCTGCGGATCAAATATACCGACGTTTGCAGCGCCGGAAACGTACCCCATCCCGTCAGGCAACAAATCCTGAATTCGAATATTGGTGGCGGCATCAGGACCGGTGTTCTTCAGGAAAACCTGAAAAACGACATCGTTACCGATAACGGTTCGTACCGGCAGGGCGGTCTTGCCGATTTCGAGATCCGCATAACGGGGAATCACCGGTTCCTTTTGAACCGCCCAAACAGTATCGACGGCACAATTATTGGTCAGCACCGTATCATTACGGGCCGAAATACGTACGCTGTCCAACAACATCACCTTGTTTTCCACCAGCGGACTGTCCACCTGTGCTTTGAACGTCAGATCCAGTCGGACATCGGGAGCGAGTGATAAAAACTGCCATTTGATGGAAGCCGAATCGGTGGAGGCGGGAGCAGGTGTAATATCAAATACTCTTACAAACCGGGGCAAAGAGTTATCCACGCTCATCTGATAGGCCGTATCCGGACCGGTATTCACGATTTTTATCTGATATTCAATTTCTCCACCGGGCCGGGTGTATTTTAGCAGGTCCAAACCAAGAGAATCGGTTTTAGAGGTGAGGGACATCACCACATCAGCGGCCAGAGTATCGGGTTTTGGTATTCCTTCGTTATAAACCGTATCAACAGAAACATTGTTGTAAAGAAACGCAGGATCTTCATTTTCCGCCGTTACACGCGCACGGTTGATCAGTAAATTTTGCCCCAAAGGCATATTTTCACTCACCTGAACGTCGATGGACATGATGGTATCGGCGCGAACAGCGAGCTCTGAAACAAACCATTTGAGAGAATCTGAAGCCACATGAGCCGGCAGCGGTGAAAACCGCACCGCTGAAACCGAATCCGGCAACACATCGGTGATCAAAATATCTTTTGCACCGGTCTTGCCGTTGTTTTTTACGATTATTTGAATATTGTACACTTTACCTGTTGCCGCAAATTTTACCGTATCGCCGTTTGTCATCTGAAAAGTGTCTGTTGTAGCTATCTGGCTGACAGAGATATCGGTCAAATCCGGCTCTACCAGATCCGAATCGACGACCGCATAGATCGTTTGCTGGGCAAAATTATTCAGGGTATTCACTTCCCGTTCCGCGAACACACCGACTTGACTGGTCAAAGGGAATGGTGTAAAAGGTAGGGTGTCAAAAACCGTGGCCGTATAGTCGATATCGATAGAACCCCCGGCTGCCAGTGAATCGTAATTCCAGTAAATGCGATTTTGAAAATCGTAATGAAAGGGTATATTGAACTCGTCCACACGGATCGAATCGGGCAAAAAATTCCACATTTTAACATTTTTGGCGCCTGCCTGCCCTATATTCTGTACGGAGATCCGGCACTGATAACTTTTTCCCGCCCGTACTGCATTTTCGAGCACATTTTGGATATAGACCATGGTATCGGTGGTCACCGTGTGTAAAACAGCAAGATCGGGTACATCGGTCGGCGTCGGCGGAAGAGGATTGACAATCACGGTGTCACTGTCGAAATTGTTATATAAAATCGTATCGTTTGGTGATGAGACCAGAGCATTGTTGATCAAAAGATAATCTTTGATGTTGAGGCTGGCATCTATCTGGGCATTATAGGTAATATCTATGTTTGTAAACGGTGCCACAAAGGCAAAATTCCAGACCAGAACACCCGTCAAACTTTCATTGGGTTCCAGATTAAAATTTTCAGCAACGACATTTCTCGGTAAGTGATTGATGAGACTCACATTAAACGCCGTATCCGGTCCCAGATTGACGAAAGAAACCTTGTATGGAAGGGTATCACCTCCATGAGCATATTTTGCCGTATCACCGGCGGTTACAACCGAGGAATCGGGGTAAGAATCGATTTTTAAATGTAAATCGGCCAGTAATGTATCCGTTTCATCAGGTATAATATATATATAATCGAGATCGCTGTCGCTGTTATCGGCAGGATCACGGTCCTGTTCGACCACAAGCCAGGCGCGGGAAAATATCGGTGTCGTCCCGTTATTCCACGGCTCGGGTACTTTTGCCGTAAAGTCGATGGCCACTTTTCCCTGTCCATTCATATCCGCCAGATTCCAGTACATTTTATTACCCTCTCGTTCATCAGGAGCAAGGGAAAACTGGTCGGTTTCGACATAGCCTGGAATCTGGCATATCAATCTTGGTGCGTAAAGTATATCGCGTTCCTTATTATCGATTTCTATTCGATAGGGAAAGGTTTCACCGGGATAAACCACACCCACATTAGAACCATTCATCGGCATAATACGCGGCGTATTGCCGTTGATGTCAACAGCGCCGTCCTGAAAGGGTTCATAGGCGACACGTATTCCATCCAGCCGTACACTCTCAGAGCCACCCATAACAATATTGATAAACTGGGGATAAATATCGGCGATAACGTAATAATGATGCAGTTCCACCACATGCCGGCCGGCGGAAAAATAGAACAGTCCGCCATCCCTCCACGCCCCATGTTTTGGACCCGGATCGTCGACAACGACTTTATAGGGCCCGGCATTGGCGTCCACCGGATACTCAATGGTACCATCCGCATTGCGAACCAGCAGATAAAAACTCTCATTTAACTGATCATCACCACTGTTATAAAATGCATTTGCATATATCCTATAATGCCCGGGGACGGTAATATCGATGTCCGCTATATCGCTGTGCATCTCTGCATCCGTCAAGTCTCCGCGAATCCAAACCTTCATTGAAATTTCAATATCAGGGATTTCCGGGATTTGTCCATACACTGCAGTTAAAACAAAGAGGTTGACGAACAGGATGCCTGTTTTAAAAGATAATTTACTTTCCATGAACGAATCCTAAGATAAGTTGCAGATTTACTCATCATTTTGTTGTGTAACTTTGCGAAAAGATTAAAAAGCAACCATTATGCCAAAATATAGACTCTGTTAAAATATTATTTTTATTATATTTTTAAATATTTTTCTAAAAACTATAATAGGCAAATGACCAACTTTATTTTTATCAAGGTGAAATCACCCATACCGATGTTTATCAGCGCGAGAGCAACTGTCTGGCGCGCTGGTTTTTAGGATTGTATTTTAACGTCAGGCCCAGCATCCTTTTAGCGCGTTCCGGCCAGCCGCTATCCAGAAAATAATCGGCAACTTTGAGATATGCGCCGTCGATTTTTTCCTTGCCGAGGATCTCTGTCAGCAGATCGTGAACACTTAAACCCAGACCCTTTTCTACATACTGATCGTTTTCAAGTATGTATGAGAGTACGACAATATCATCCAAACAATCCACCAGCAATTCCCGTATCAATTCAACACCTTCCCCAAATAATTGATGCATTTTTAAAATATAGGTATGCAGGAATTTTTGATTTTCCTTATAATCATCACTCAAAATGTTGTAATGTTCCATAACATAAACCAGCTCCCTCGCGGCCATGGCTTTGTGAAAAAGTAATCCCACATTGTTGACAAATTCAATTTCATAGTTATTGGGCGTAAATTTTTCAATATCTTCAAATTTAGCCGTTTTGGGTTTTACCAGCCGTTTAAAAATGAGATGTAAATCTTCCTTGATACGGAAAAGCAAATCGGAAAGTTTTCTCCAGTCTTCAAACGGCGCAACGGATTTCGGCCGTTTATTTTTTTCAATATTTCCAAACATGTTTTTTGCACGGATATAATCCGCAATACTCTTGCGAATGATCCAGGGTTTGTTGGCTTTTACGAAGGGGCTTGGTTCCATACTCATTGGCTTATCCTCTGATCATTGGGAAAAGCGCTCTTTTTTAGCAACACCGCTGTATATGAGCGCGTTAAAGATTAATTTAAATGTACCTATTGTTTGTGCCCTGAACATCGGGCGAAGTCCATACAACAGTACCCGGCCTTTTCCGTAGGGTATTTCCGCCACGGCAGTCCTAAGTGCGAGGTGTTTTTCACCGGTCAACCAGCCATCTAAAAGAATGTTTTCACCGGGATAATGAGCGATGGAGTGTCCGTTGACCAGATCAAAGACCGGACAAAAATACGAAAAAGCAGAGGTTTCGCGTGTCAATCCGAATCCCAATGGATGCCGTGTATCGACGATGACTTTCAAAAGACATCCCGGGGCATAATACTCTGTTTTTTTAAGCTCTTTGACGGCATTTTTTGCGCCCAGCCAAAAATGTTGTAACGGCAGTTCCGTAGCCCGGCCGACGGCTACCAAAATTCCGCCATCCTGAACGAATTTTGACAGGTTATCACGTCCGTTTTCACCGATGCCGCCGCAGTATTGTGCCGGCATGTTGATTTCACTGGCTCCGTTCAGGATATCCGATGCCGATTGGTCGGGCAGAATGATAACGTCATATTTTTTTTCGAGAAAACCACTTTTTATCAATTGATCCGTCAATATATTATATTGAATATCATATTCGTCCAGCACAAACCGCATCCAGCCTTCACTCATCCGGGCCAAGTAACTCTGGTATAGTCCGATACGGGGACGATACAGCCGAAGCGCGTTTGAGGATGTCTGGCCCTGATGTGAAAAAATATTTACACAAAACCTGTCAGCCACTTTGCCGGCGATTTCGCTATCTTTGGTTTCCACACGGATGGCGCCAGGAGGCAGGATAAAAGATTTTGTTCTTACCGAATCCATTTCCCAGAAGAGTCCAACTTTCTGATCGTAAAGATACTGCAAACAACGCACCGCCTGCAGGTTGCGATAGTCGATATAAAAATCCGATTCGCACTTTTCTTCGAGGATAATTCCTTTTGGCACCGGTAAGCTTTGAACCGGAACTAAATCCTCCTGAATCTCCCCCTTGACGACCTGTGTACGGACTCCAAACAACAGGGGCAGGTTATGTGATGTTACATCATAGGGATGCACAGGATAGGACTGTCCTTCTTTTTCATAACCGGGATATTCTCTGCGGCCGAGTAACGTGGCTGCATAATTTCCGTAAGGTTGAGCCGTTTGGACGACATAGGTCCCCGGTGGATAAGTGCGGTCCAGTTCGATTTTTTTCAATGATTGATGGATACGTACCAAACCGGTTTGCAGGGCCTTCAACATTTCATACAATGCCCATGGATCATGCTGTTGTTGGGAAATGATAAAACTCACAGACCCTGTATCGGCGACGGCCGATTTACGAAGCACCTGATACATCTTGGTTTGACAATTTTTCCGGTTCTCGGCGGCGTAAATAAGCAAAGAGAACGAGGTTTGCAGGGCATAATCGACAATATTTTTCAGCGACCACTCTCCGCCTGCCCAGGGTTTCGGAAATCGCCAGGAGCGTTGTACCGGATCAAAATCTTGCCATTTTTTGAGACGGGAGGCCGGGATATCGATGGGAGATGCCAATTTCGCCGAGGCGATCTCGCACAGAATGCGCATTCCGCCGTGTGTATTGGTATACGAACGCCCGGGAGAATAGGAATCGAAAAACAGATTAAATCCGACACCGGCGAAATCCTTGGCCGTCAGATCAGCAGCTATACTGGTTCCGATGGCGGTCATCTGTGCTTGCACGATGGGATCGATTGCCTTATCGTAGGGATCCACATAGGGCGGAAGGACCAGCCGCGGGCCGAGCGATCCCATCTGATGGAGATCCAGGACGATTTGCGGCCGGAATACATTATACACGTTTTCAACCGTTGCCCGAGTTTCTTTTTGAGTAAGAGCGAACCAGTCCCGGTTGATGTCATGCCCGCAGTAATGATGGTACAAAAACGGGAACGGCCCGTTTTGATATTTGGTACCTGCATGCTTTTTTTGCCAGTCGACGATTTTATCCAAACCGTCGGGATTGTGAGCCGGCAGGAGCAGTAAAACAACATTCTTAAGTACCTTCCGGATTGCCGGTGTATCCTGTGTGAGCAATTGATACGCCAATTCAACAGACATTAGAGAGGGACCGATTTCATCGGCGTGAATAGAACAGTTGATAGAAACAAAAATTGGGATTTTTTCCATCAACGCATAAGCTTTAGCGGAATCAATCCCGGCTGCATCGCAAATCTGCTGTTGGGCTGCAATGTAGCTGTCGAGAGATGTCAGGTTATCGGGATCTGAGATCACGGCGAGGATAAGCGTATTTCCGAGTGTTGTTTCACCAACCTCAAGCACCCGCAATCGGGGTGATGTTTCACATTTTTTGAAATATGCGCGGATTTGCCTGTAGTTAACCAGACGGTCGGGTTCCCCCATATGGAATCCGAAAAATTTATACGGAGATGGAATCGTGTCTCCGAACGCAAAAAACGAACGGAGCGATACAAGCAGAATGACAATATACATCCTGCAGTTTTTAATACACATTTTATTCAATGCCTAACAAGCCTCCTGCGAAACAATCCTCTTCTACCACACCCTTCATCCGGTTTCGACAATGTGCTATGTTGCTTAATATTCAGAAAAATGCGTTGCTACTGCGTTATGCCTTGAAACAATCCATTCCGGATTGCTAATTGTTCTTTTGATGCGTCGGTTAGAACCTGAATATCACACTGTACTTTTTTTTCACCGATGACCGGAACATGGAACAAGAGCGTGATACCCTCCCGGCGAACCTGGACGTCCAAAGTATCGCCGATGTTTACGTTCCGGATAATCTCTAAAAATTCATCATTTCCGCTAAACGGCCGGTGATTGACGGAGAGTAAATAATCTCCGCGTTTAATGCCGTTTCTCGCGGCGGAACAATCATAATCCAACGAAAATATTCGGTTTTCCTCTCCAACCAGCCGGATTCTGCCGATGGACGGTATAGAAGATTCTGTCAAATTGACATCCAAACCGGCATGCACCAGAATGTCACGGTATGGGATTTCCACCAGTCCAGTGATATAACGATCAAAAAAAGATCCAAAATCCTTACCTGTAACCTTATGAACAGCTCCCCTGATATCACTATCGGCAAAACCCCGCGATTGCTTTGCATATATATTATACAGATATAAAAGGACATTGTCAAGAGACTTTTTATTTGACGTCACTTTACGGACAAGCACATCCAGCAAAAGTCCGATAAGCTGACCCTTGTTATAATACGAAATTCCGGGTCCGTGATACCCTCTCTCCCACACGTACCAGCTCGCTTCAGAAACGGTTGTCGACAATCTGTCCGGATTTTGTTGCAGCAGCATAATTTCAAGGGATACATTTTTTAAAAATTCATCAACGGACCAGATGCCGGTTCGCAACAGGGTCAAATCGGCATAATAACTGGTGACTCCCTCCAGCCACCATAAAGAAGCCATTCGTGCGTCGCGGTCGTAATGAAGGGGCATCAACCGGTCGCTGGTCAAACGTTTAACGTTCCAAAGATGGAAAAATTCGTGTGCCGTAATATTAGCCGCTGAACGAACGTCCTGCATTGTTTTTAATGCGGACAATCCAATAGAGGTCGAGTTGGCGTGTTCCAGTCCACCTCCGCTCCGGTACCCCGGAAAAAGCGTGTACTGAAAAACATAACGATTGTAGGGTATATCCTGAAACAAGTCCACCTGGTAGGCGACCACTGTTTCCACCATTCGGGCAAATGCCGATAGATCAAAATCCGCTTTGCCGCGAAAGTACAGTTCGTGCGGGACATCACGATACACAAATGTGGTATCTCTCAATGGTCCCATCATTATCGGACAGTCCGCCAAAACATCGTAATTTGGGGCAGTATAGAGCGATCGGTTTTGTCTTTCCAGGCCGGTGGCGACCCGCCAGCCGGATAGCGGCTCTATTGTGACGGAAGCCGGTAAATGTTCCAGTTCACGGATATACATCCAAACAGCCGTTGCTTGGATCAACGCACCGGTGGAATCGATACCCTCTCCCAGAAATCCGGAATTTTCAATCAGAACATCATATTTAAAGTCAACGGTCTGCGCGCCTTCGGTTAAAATCTCCCAGTCACTTTTTGACAATTGGGTAACGACAAGCGGATTGTTCTCTTCATCGAACGCACGTTCATTGAAAATATTATCTCCCAACTTTTCAAGAACGTATGATCCTGGAATCCACACCGGGATGGAACAGACCAGACGGTTGCGATGCACGTTTTCAACGACAAGTTCGACATGACAACGCTGCTGTATTTCCGGATCCAGAGACAGCTTGTAATACAAACGCTCTTCAGCCCACAGTGAGCCCCGCCACGCGGTAAAGATAACAATCCCCAGGAGAGAGAACATCCGGTATTTCTTCCCGGTTCTCAACTGTGTCCCTCCTGCGTGATATAATAGATGGTTTTCCGCGCAGAAATATCATGCAAATGGTATTGCAGAATTTTTACGGCCTCCCCAACGGTGGAGATCGAACGCATATCGATATTCTGCACAGATTCGTCATTCAATGACAACCAGCTGAGAACGATTTCCAGCTGCCGCCGGTCTTGGATTGTTTTTGTAAAGAAAATTTTTTGAATTTTCTCTTTTACTTCCGTCAGCTGTTCAGCTTCCCTTTCGACGATCATTTGGTCGATACCGTTTTCTGGATGCACGAGTACGAGGACCGCTTTATCCACTTCGGCGGCCGGTAAAATCAGGATTTGGGGAAACCTGTTACGGTTTTTATATCGTGAATGTATCTCCGTTTGAGTGTTGATAGGCGGTTGGTATTCCTGGATCAGGCGGTCTTCCAGCAGTAACGCTTCGAGCTCGGAACCGGTGGTGATAATTTCAATCCTGTCAAGATTCTTGTGAATGGTTTCCAGCTTTTTTTCCGGTTGCTGATTGCGGAAATAGCCGGAGACGCGATTGTGGATATTTTTCGCTTTTCCCACATATATGATGCTATTTTGGCGGTCTTTCATAATATAGACACCGGGCGATTCCGGCAACTGCTCCACAAACGACCGGTCGAACCCAAAAGGCGAAAAATCAAATTCATCAACGCCGGTTTGTAAAAATTTTCGAATGTCCTGCACAGAAAAAATTCCCCTGTCGTGCATCAAGCCGACAACAGTAAAAAATTGATCGATGAGGAGACCAAGGCGGATGGAAATATCGTTTGTTTCCAGGCAATCCGTTTTGAGAACAGCACTCAGAGACTTTTCATCGTTGATCTTTTGTTCCGGGAAAAGCTGCCTGACCCACTGCTTGATGGACCACAGTTCAAACTCGGGATCCAGACCCAGGTGATATAGAGTAGCCAAACGCAATTGAGATATCTGATTGCCGAACCCGGAAAAAATCACAGGGTTATTTGCACCGTAACGGTTGACCGTATGCAAAATATCCAGGGCAAATTTTTCATCGAGAATATCATGCTGTGATCTGTTTAACAGCACCTTTTTCTCAAGTACCCGGTCCAGGGAAACACATGCCAGTCCGATGGATTGCCAGTCGTGCCAATGGTTCACCCGTTGCGGTAATATGGCGCACAGCGCAAAGCGGCCGTCATCATTTTTTGTCGCCGGTTCTTCCTCATTCACGGCCCACATGCCATCGTTTGTTTGATATACGAACCGCTCATCTTTAACCACGGACACGACCAGCCGGTCCGCCACGCCGGGAACCACGTTTTTCATTTTGAAAACGGCTTCGACAATCTCCTTCGAAGAGGCAGGCGATTTTTTTTGCAAAAGATATGAAAGAATTTTATCCTTCAATGCTGCCTTTCTTTTGTTGCTATTTTTATAATTTTGTAAATGTTAGGGAAAAGATCAAGGAAAATTTTTATACAGGGGGTCCCCAAAATTTTATTTGCTTTGATAAACATACCGAAACAATTAACCTGGGTTGTACTATCTGTATGATTTTTTTAACAGCTCGCAGGGGCGTAAAGATATAAGCCGGGCGCTTTTGTTTTATGCGTCGGCTATTTCTATTTTGACTTTATAGAATTATGATTAAAAACAGAGGATTAAACAAAACTTGAAACTCATGATCCCCTCTGTAGCTCCATGTTTCTGTGCGATTCATCGCACGGAGGCTCAGAGGCACAGAGGGGATTAAGTATTCAAAAATAAATCAATAAAATGCTCGACGATATAATTGCTTCAAAATAATTATTTTGAACACTTGACCTGGCGATTTTAATTCGAATTTTTCCTTTCCGTGGTCATTTGATACTATTTTAGAGTAACCATTTTTTTTATATCCGTAAAACCGCCCATTCGAATCCTGTAGAAATAAATACCCGACGGCAGCAAATCGGTATAAACCATGATCTCATATCGGCCCGGATTGTAAAATCTGTCTGCTAGGGTCAGTACTTCCCTGCCTAATACATCATACATTTTCAGAACAACACGGACTCTTTCCTTGACGTCAAATCGAACGGTGGTTTCCGGATTATATGGATTTGGAAAGTTCTGGTACAGGCAAAAATTCCGGGGTATATATCCCACCCGGGCATTCGTTCCTGTTTCCGTCCTGATTATAACCACCGCCTCTCCTTGAATCTGACTGACACTATCGGTGGCCGTGACGCGGTATATTCCTTCCACATTTCCGGCGATAAAAGTGCCGGCGGAATCAATGGTGCCCCCTGTTGTGCTCCAGACAGGTATCAAAAAAATGTTTCTGTTGTATAGATCGCGGCCAAATGCGATGAAACGGATGGTATCACCAGGACTGACAGTCGCAGAATCGGGCAAAATCCGGATATTGGCAAGTTGCGGAGAATAAACCAGCACCAGAAAAGAATCCGATGCGGTCGTTTTCGGGTCAGTCAGGGACACCGCATCTATATGAACCACATTGGCCGTGCCTTGCACAAGCGCACCGGGCAAAGATATTTGCACCAAACCTTCACCCCCCACACTGTCCCTGAATGCGACATGATAGTCAAGCCCTCCGGTCAACCATCCCTGCGTATCCGAAAGTGTCACATTCACGGAATCGTCGGGATTCAACAGATTCTGAAAGTAAACGGAGAAAGTGGAATCCATAACACCTTCGGGCATATACACCGTGTCCTCCAGGGCAAAGGCGACGAGTGAGACAGGCTCGGTGAGCCAAGGGACCGCGTTCACATTGCCGCCGACGTCGTTGCTTCCGGGGCCGGAGGCGTTGCCCCACCAGTTGCCGGACGCATCGGTGGTGAACGAAGGACCGGAATTATTCAATCCGAATTCCGTATTGTCGAAAATATTGTTCTGCGCAACACGGACCTCAGATCCCTCTTCCAGATGAATGCCGCTACCCGTGTTGTCTGAAATTAGGTTCCCTTCGATTATCCCGGATGTTCCGGTCATGTGTATGCCGGTATTGAGGCCTATGCTCAGATCAATGATATTTCCTTTAAGGTTTACATATTTCGAATTTTTATCCTTGAAGTTGGTATAGGTCCCATCCAGATGATTGCTCATTAAGCCTACCTGTTTTGAATTTTCAATGAAAAGACCAAAATCTCCCTTTCTGACATGATTCCGGAGGATTCTTATCTCATCCGCTTCCAACAAACGAATACCGGCCCATTCCATCATGGTTAACCAAGGTTTATTATTTGCATAAATAATATTACTCGAGATCCTGGTTCTTGTTGCTTTCTTCACATAAATTCCATGACCGTCATTAGGGATGATCTTCTCACCGGATTTGTCCCTGCCAATGATATTCCCTATGATCCAATTGTCAGAATTTCCCGGTCCGAGTATCGTTACTCCACTGCCTCCATTCCCTGATATCAGATTCCCCTCTTCAGGTAATATGCCACCGATTCTATTACTGCTGCTCGAGGTTATCAAAATACCATCACCATGATTTTTCAATACTTCATTGCCCGAACTTTTCGTTCCTATAAAATTACCCAATATCATATTTTTAATATTATTATAATCCAATTTTATTCCATAACTAATATTGCCTGAAATTACATTTCTATATTGGTATATTGAACCTCCTATAGTATTTTCATTTCCTCCTACTACAATACCAACACCATTACCGATTGATTCTGTACCCTCAATATTTGTACCGATATAGTTACCCCTGATTTTATTATGCCTTCCATAAATGATGATACCTGCTTTATAATTACCCGAAATGACATTCCGGAAAAGTTTTAACTGCTCTTCTTTGACATTATCCGGTACACCGATGAGACAATTGTCCCCGCCGATTACAACGCCATAATTACCAGAACGAATACAAAACCCCTGAAGAATGATAGAATGTGTGTTTTGAATGATATTGAACACTTCAATATTTCTAAACCGTTCATCTCCTATTACTGAGGTTTTTTCAGCTCCCTCTTTCGAGCGTATGGTCAGTTCCGATTTTACGATAACCACCTTTTCGCCATAAATGCCTGCGCATACCTCACACGTATCTTTTTCTGTAGTTTTTTCACTGTTTACCGCTGCGCCGATCCAATTAAATCCAATTTTTTTATTTATGTTTTGAACACAGGCAATGATCGTCCAGGGTGATGTGAATGTCTCATCTACGGGAAGTTTCATCACTATATCGGCGGGCTCCACAGGCGAAGCGGAGACTTGATCCATGTTGATGCTGACAGCGTACATTTTTACCTCATCCAAGGGACACGGCATAAAATGTTCTTGCGAATGAGAAGGAAAGAAAAATTCATAGTAGAAATTCATAGTCAAGACCTCTCCCTCTTTCAATTGCTCGTTGATAGAAAACTCAAATTTCACGAGGCTGTCATTCACTGCACTCTCAACAAATGTAATACCCTCTTTGATGCCTCGATTGGTACTGAGTCTGGGCCGCTGGTTATGGACCAACCGGTACAATTCCTTCATTCTTCCATTACCTAAGGTCGCAAAAGTCACTTTATCAATCTGCCAATCCTTCATATAGGCATTCAATGTAAACGTTCCAATGGGTACAATAGAAGGATAATTTATCGGACAGATCATTTTATCTTCACCTGATTCCTTGGAAAGCATTAAAACCGCTTGTGTGACAACGGGTTTTTTGGGCACTTTGATCTGTAATAATCCTTTGTCTCCATAAATATAATTATGTCCGTAACTGGTCCCGCCAGTATTGGCAAACAGACATTGTTCATTATTCAGGTATATTTTCACCATATTCATGAGGCTTTTCATCGCCAACGAAAAAACACCTTCTGTAAAGCTTCCCAGCTGTTGGTTTTTGGCAATTCCTTTTCCCATCGTTGCTTCAATCTCGAACGACCGGATGCCGTAGTTTGGAAACGTGGCGAAGATCACCCCATCGATCACGATAACATCCCATATGGGTTCTCCAGAACCTCCTGTGGACGCACGCAGTACCGGATTGTCCGGATCGGAAATATCAAAGGCTTCAAGAAACCAGTCCGCATTATCAACCGAAAGACTCGCCACAAAGGCCAGGGTACCATCAACCCAAATGGATGTGGGTTTGCCTGCCGTTGTAATCTTTCCAAGGAGAACCGGCTTTCCAGGATTTGTGACATCGACAACCTGCAAGGCGCCCTTGGTGGTGTTGGGATTGTAATAAACAACATAAACGGGCGAGGTCTGGTTATCCGGCACAAACAAGTCGATACCCGGTCCCGGAAGGCCGATATCCCGTATGTGTACCGGAATCTCCGGATCCTGCACGTTTACAATTTCCAGTTTGTGTTCTGTACCGTTATAGGTGGAATGAAGTACAAACGCCGTATGGTCTTGAACACACATCTTTTGAACCGTTTTCGAAGCGGTATAAATCCCTTTTTCCAGCGGATTTGAAGGATTTGAGATGTCGAAAATCCGGAAATTCCGGTCCAAGTCCGTCACATAAAGATAGTCACCGTGGCTCACAACCTGGTTACACGGAACATTGATATCATCCAGAAATACGGGAATACCCGTTGAGAGATTGTAGCTGTAGATTTTGGATTCTGCCAGTGAAGCAACATAGAGTTGATTGCGGGCGATGCACATATCCCCCACGATCGCAGGATTCTTCCAGGGATCACGGACATTTGGTGAGGCAGGTGTTGAAACATCGATAATTTTCAGCATGTCCTTTTGAGCGACGAGGGCGAAATATGGTTTGGCACTTTTTTAAAGTGATGTCCAGCCCATTAATGATTGCGGTCTCCAGAAACCGGTTCGCAATTTCGGACGGCGTTTTGGGATTCTTGACATTATAAATGACGAGGTTGGAGGCACCTGTAGCAAATAGAGTCTGATCGACGACTTTGATATTTCGCAACGAGGTCAGACCGATTTTATCCGCAACGATCTGCAAATTGGCCGGATTGGAAATATTCAGTACGGTCAGTCCCATTCGTGCCGTACCCCCAACATAAGCATAATTACCAGCAACAAATATCTTTTCAATTAACTGAACTTGAATGTGACCAAGTTCGTTGACGGAACTTGGATTCGAGATATCGTAAATTCTCAAATAAGCCGGTGCTTTACCGGATGTCTCATGACCGGTAATAGCGTAGACTTTGTTTCCGGCGACAAAGCAATCCAAAGTGACGATATCGATACGATCCGTGGGAACCGGAGCGGATGGATCGGAAACGTTGACGACTCGGAAAGATCCTGAATTGGCACCTTCATTGTATTGCGCCAGGCAAAGGAGTCCATCATTTGAAGACATGTTTTGAATGACATCGCTCTCAGGGCCGAATGCGGTCGTCGAAACAAGAGCAGGATTTGACGGATCGGATATATTCACGATATCAACGGTATTGTTAAAACCGGTATAGGCATAATCACCGTTGACATGTATCCTGTTTCTCTGGCCGGATAAAACGACAAAAGCCACCTGTTCAAATGTTTCTGTTGAAATGTCAAGTACGGTAAGTATGTTCCGCTGCACAACATAGGCATAGTCTCCCTCGACAGCTAGGTTGTCTACGCCTCCCCCAAGGTGATGAACCATTTCAATTTGATCAAACTGGCCATGTACATTGTCAATCTGAAAAAATGCAAAAAGGACGAAAAAGAGAACCCCAATCCAGTGATACAAGGTTTTGGAGATCATTGTTATTTTTCCTTTTTTTCTTTTGCAATACTGGTCTTGGAATTTGAAAAACAGCGCCTTTTATTGAAACCAGTGAAAATGTCAAAACGAGATACCAAGTCATCTCAACGATGTTTTTCAACTGAACCAAAGGCCCAAATACTTTGCGAGCATTTGAACAGTTATTTGAAAAAAATATTTTCCACTCTGAATTTCAGTCAACCAAATGAGAGGTCTGGAAGCGTTTCCCTTACATTAAAATAAAAATTAACGGTAGAAAGTCAAGGTAAAAAACAAAATGCAATGATAAAAACTTCTTTGAACGATTTAAAAATCAGCATTTACATTGGTACATAAACTGATAGCTTACTGACCATATTTCCAGCCGCCGATGAGTAACTACCTAAAAAATTAACAAGATATTTCAAATTCTTATAATTTAAAATTTACATAATAGTGCCCATAGCGGGGCATTTGAAAATAGCCCGGTGATTCGTCACCGGATTTTAAACGAAGAAAGTCGCGCCCCAGCGAAGCTGTTTAGAAAACCTGTTAATCAATTATACCTTTCTGTTGTTATCTGATCCTGCTTGACCACGATCATTTTATTCGTCTGATGAAATTCACCCGCTTTTATACGATAGAAATATATTCCGCTGGTTAGAAAACCGGAGTTCAATTCAACTTCATATACACCTGCCTTATTTTCTCCTTTTACTAATTCTACGACTTCTCGTCCCAGCACGTCGTAAATCTTTAAACTCACATGACAATCGTTTGGTAGAGCGTATTGTATTTTTGTCATTGAATTAAACGGATTAGGATAGTTAAGCAAATAATTCTTTGTATCATCTTCAGAATCAAATTTATAAAGGCATTCCTCCCATTGGGATCCAGCGTAAATATTTCCTTCTCTATCAATTTTTATATCGCTCGCTTCAAAATCAATTCCCTGCTTGTCAAACTTTTGAATCACATTTAAACTGGAATCAAGTTTTATCGCAAAGATCGGATCGGTTCTTTCCTTATTAAAGCCTGTGATATAAATATTTCCCGAAGAATCAGATGTAATTCCTTTCGTAAACAGAAAATCGTTAAAATCTTCATTCTTGTGAAGTGACTCTCCACCTGCTCCGAAATACTCCACGCCGCTGAGTGTTACAAGATAAAAACCGATGGGATGACCGGAAACTGCAAAGCCATGAACATCATTTTTGGCAAATTGAAACGTTTGTAAATAATGACCTTTTTCGTCAAATTTCTGAATACGACAATAAAAAAATTTCTCATCCAATACGTATATATTTCCCTTCTCGTCCATAGTCATGGCTATTGGATTTGAGAACATTTCATCCTTTTCACCATCATAACTTTGCCATTTGGTCAAAATATTTCCTAAAGAATCAATTTTCCAAACGGCATAATCAGGCGAAGGGGGACAAAGATAAATGTCACCTACATCTGTAATTGCAACATCTCCCAGATAATTGTTACTCCAACCATTAAAAGGCAATCCCCACGTAACGGGTATTCGCTCTCCTTCAGTATTGAATTTATGTAAAAATCTCGAATGTTCATGAGCGATATATATGACATCATTTGCATCGATTGCAAAAGCGGCTCCTAACTGCCAGTCTCCTTCATATTCTTTAAAAGTTGACTCATAGCCCGGTTAGGCACACCATTCCTTGACAAACTGCCCAGAAGCATCAAATTTCTGAATCCGCCTGTAATGATTATCAGCCACAAATACGGCATCTTTTGAATCAACAACGGGTTATTTATCAGTTTATTTGATCAACCGCTGTGTCATCTGGGAGCACAGCATACTCATTAGATGCCATATTGGATTTTTTTTAATTTATTTTTTATACAGTCTACGACTCTTTATAAACCGGTATCCACGTTCGATGCGGAATTTCCGGAGATTACGTATGTCCGCGTGGATGATAAAAGACCGGCATTTTCCCACTCCCACATGGTAAAACTTTTTTCTGTCAAACAAACTATTAGAAAAAAAGTTATAAAAAGAGTTATTAATGATCGCATGTCTTATCTCCGTAAATTTTAAGTTTTGAGTCTTAAAAAATTAAGAACAAATTTACTGTGGATTTAATACTATTCCTACTAAAAGACGGTATGTATGTATCCTCTCATGTAAATAAACCGTATTGATGGTATCAATGTCGAAAAAATCCCTTGCATAAATGAATTCCAATTTTAGGAGTGACCATTGTATTCCAATACCTGTACAAAGTACAAATCCAGAGCTACGCGCAATAGAAGGGATTGGACCACCTGGGTCCATGTTATAATCATAATCATATTTTATGTTATCCCATTCATCAGGATTA
>JAFGEC010000376.1 GCA_016931775.1 Candidatus Zhuqueibacterota bacterium
AATAACTGCTTTACCCATTCGGCGTATTCGGGACGTGTTGCCATCTGATATCCACGGCTCACTCTTTTAATAAAAAACGCATGGCTTCCTAACGAATGATCCAGCTGTTCGATGGCCTCTTCTATTTGTTCGGCTGATACCTCTTCAGGAATAATACCTTTAATCTGTTTTAAGGTTATCGGCGAATCCGACGCAAAGATTAACGCCTCGATGATATTTTTAAGGGCTTCGTTATCCATTTATCTTTATGATCGAAATTTCTCCATAGGCTTCAGGCTGAACAGCGCGAATGAACCGCTGCTTTATCAGCTCGAGTACGGCGATAAAAGTCACGATCCATACCATTTTATCATCATTTTTATTAAACAAAGATTTAAAGCTCACTTTGTCCTTGCCGGTCAGTCTTTTTTTAATAAATTCTACCCGCTCGTCCAGCGTAACATGAATATCCTGTATACGGTGAATAGTGACCTTTTTTCGCTGTTCGACCAGTTTTTTAAAAGCAGCCACAAGGTCAAAAAGTGACACATCAGAACTCTGGGCCAGCTCCTCCTCCAGGTCATTATCCTCAAACGTAAATTTGCCGCGAGGATATAACTCTTTGGCCTGTTCTTCTTTTTCACCCAGATTTACAGCCACATCCTTAAAACGCTTGTATTCTAGAATCCTGATAACAAGCTCGGTTCGAGGATCATCGATTTCATCGGTCTCATCCTCCAAAACCGGTCTCGGCAATAACATTTGCGCTTTTATACGCATCAGAGTGGCGGCCATGAGAATAAAATCACTGGCAGCTTCCAAATCTAAAAGTTGAATAATCTCCAAATATCCAAGGTACTGTTCCGTTATGCTGGAAATAGGAATATCGTAGATATCCACTTCATTCTTTTTTATCAAAAATAATAAAAGGTCCAGAGGACCCTCAAATGATTCCAACTTTACTTTATACGGCATTGTACTGGTTTTAAAAGTGAAAAAAACAAAGCCGCATTTTTATCGGCCCAACAATTATTCAACATATTTTCAAACACATCTAATTCATAAAAAGATATGGTTTCCAATTCTCTTCATCCAAACCGATAGCATACTGGATAAAAAACAGATGACTCGGTTTCCGGGGTTTTCGCAGCAACGGCATATTCGCCTGATCCGGTGTGCGATTGCCTTTTCTGTTGTTGCAAACGACACAAGCACATACCAAATTTTCCCATGTATCAATACGGCCGTTATGTTTGGGCACAACATGGTCGACGGTGAGAGGACCTTTTCTGCTTCCGCAATATTGACAACGATACCCATCACGCTTTAAAATATTACGACGGGTCAATTCGACATTTTTTCTGGGTACGCGAACATAGCGCACCAATCGGATGATACTGGGTAATGGTATCGCCATCCTGCAAGACCGGATGATCAGGTCCTTTTTCTCGATGATTTCCGCCTTTTGTAAATAAAACAAAATAATTGCCTTTTTTGCGCTGACAACACACATGGGCTCGTAATTTTGGTTCAACAAAAGAACGTGAAACTTGTGTATCTGCATACCAAAACATCAGAAATTTTAATTAAACTTAAATTTACATTAAATATAACAAAGAGTCAAGCTAAATCTGTTTAACCCGCTAAAGGTATTTTTTCCGCTTCATAAATAAGCATAATCGGGATGTCATCTTCAACCCGGTAGCGAAGCCCCACAAAATTTTTCGATATTTTACCGCATTCTTTATCCGCACATTTCCCATCCCTGTTCACGGGCATTCCGCATTCGGGGCAGTGTTTTCCCATACACGTCAGGGTATCGGCGTTAACGTCATATTCCAGGTCACCCTTGCACGATGGGCAGACCAATATTTTCAGCAATTCTGCACTGACCATTTTCACTCCTTTAAATTCGTTTGATAACTGCAATGGTAATATCATCACTCTGCGGTGCGTTCTGGCGATGTTCGCTTATTTGGGTAACAATACGGTCGATAATCCCATCAGCGGACAGATTGTATACATCTGTAAAAATTCGGATCAGCCGTTCTTCGCCAAATTCCTGGCTATCGGCATTCATTGCTTCGGTCACACCATCGGTGTACATCAATAAAGCATCACCTTTTCCGAGCGCCAAATATCCGACTTTGTATTCCACATTCGGCAGTACGCCCAGGGTCAATCCGCCGGTCTCAAGCATCTCGACTTTTTTATTTCTTAAAACGATCGGCGGATTATGTCCGGCATTAACATACATAATCGATCCTGTAGCCGGATAAAGTTCACCGTAAAAAAGAGTAATAAACTTTGTTACCGGTATACATTCACAAATAATATTGTTGATTTGCGAAATAAAGTGTGCCGGGGCGTCGCCGCCACAGTCATGGGTTTGAGAGTGTATTGCGGTACGGATTGTTGCCATAAGCAGGGATGCGGGTATACCCTTGCCAGCCACATCGGCGACTGTAAAACAGATTTTTTCGTTATCGATGGGCATAAAATCGTAATAATCACCACCAATCGCCTTTGCAGGCAGATTTATGGCTGAAAATTCATAATGATCGACTTGTGGAAGGGTAGCCGGCAGAAGGTGCTGCTGAATATCGGCGGCCAGCTCCATTTCCCGCTCAATCGCCATTTTTTCAACGGCCTTTTGATGCAGCTCGGCTTTATCGATCGCAAGCGCTGCATGAACCGAAAGGCCGGCTAAAAATTCCTCGTCCGCCGTACTAAAAAAGCCCTTGCGTTTGTTAATGATCTGAAATACGCCGATGATCTTTTCATTGGCATCCCGCATGGGCATACACAGCATACAGCATGTACGAAAACCGCTCTTTTTATCGAATTGGGCATCAAAGCGTGGGTGGCTGTAAGCATCTTTAATATTCAACGTCCTGCCCGTTTGGGCCACATATCCGGCAATACCCTCCCCGATGGGCAAACGAAATTCAATTTCCTCAT
>JAFGEC010000377.1 GCA_016931775.1 Candidatus Zhuqueibacterota bacterium
AATGAGCTCGTATATGAACTTACAGGAATTTGAATCTCTGCGTTTTAATAATGCACCGGCATTTTTGTATCTGGAAATCGGCGAGCTGGTTTTTCGGATCAATTCGGATGACAAAACACTTTTTCAAACCGCCTCCGAATATTATTCAGCATTTGTTACATCAAAAAAAAATACCGATTTTACCATTGATGTCTATACGAACCCATTTCCGTTGCCGCAAAAGCCCGGGACCGTACCGTTTTCCGTTGAACAGATCATCTTTCAGGAACGCAGCATTATCCGCTCGCAGTATTTCAAGGGATTTGCGGACCGGGAACACGCCACGGCGAAACTCATTTGCCTGCAGGAAGATGCTTTTTCCTGGTTGGAACATTTTTTCAGGAATCTGTACTCTTGGCTTATACTCCGTTATAGCGGATGTATTTTCCATGGTGCCGGTTTGGTACACAACAATCGAGGTTTTGTCTTTTTCGGACCGGGTGGTACCGGAAAATCCACCGTGACGCAGTTATCACCCGACTGCGGTGTTTTGGGTGATGATCTGGTCATATTACGCCGAATCGGCAAAGACTTTTTTATTTACGGGGCACCATTTAATATCGGCAGTGAACGGAAACGGATAAAGAATCAAAAAATAGCCATTCATAGCATTTACAGATTAAGGCAGGACAAGAATAATTATCTAAAAAAAGCCAATAACAGTATTGCCGCTTCGGAATTGATGTCGAATGTACCGGTCATCCATCAGGATCCGAATGCCTGTGATATAATTTTCACTTTTATGGAACAATTGGTCAACAAAATACCGTATTTTGATTTATTTTTTACCAAGGATAATTACTTTTGGAAGGTGATAAATGAACATTTTAGAGAAATACCCGAAAAAGGATAAAAGAACAGCTTCAAGAGTGATCGATAACGAGGCCGTTGTGGTGCTCACCCATACCAGTGTTGTTCATACTTTGAACGATATAGGCACGCGCATCTGGGAATTATGCGATGGGTCAAAAACCGTAAACGATATCATTCAGGCCCTGAGCGGCGAATTTGACGCCGATACCGACCAAATCGGCAATGATACGATTGAATTTCTTACAGAACTAGAAAAAAAAGAAATGATCGTACTGTAACAGAAAAAAGTACTTGCAATATTGCTGAAAAATGTTCATATTTAAGCAGCTATATTGGAGGGAGTGCTAATGAAAGTACATCGAGAAGAACAAATAACTACGAAAAAAGGCACATATCAGAAACCGGCTATTATTCATTCGACCTCTATCGAGACTGTCGCCGGGAGGTGCTCGCAAAGTGTTGGTTGTACGCCGTCTTTTAACGGACATGATCCTGACCAAGGACCCTAAAACCGATCAAGATGATTCCGGTATTCAGTAATAATATAAATCATATGCTGTGTGAAAAAATTTTTCGGCGGCCACTTTGAGTCTTGGGGATAACAGAGACAGTATTCAAGAGGATTGTCCAGACATCCAACCATGAAAATATATATTTTTTTTCCACGCGCTTTTCAGTTTTTTAAAAACCACATAATGGTGGTTTTTTTTGTTTTTGCACTCTTTTTGCGGTTATATCGTATCGATCAGCAATGTCTTTGGAGCGATGAATGTGCCAGTCTGGGTGGCGCGCGTCTTGCCTCAACAATCAGTGTTCTCAGTCACAGTTCCCGGTTTCATCCCCCTTTATATTACCTGCTGTTGCATTTTTGGTCCGATTTGGGCCTCAACGAATTTACTCTGCGTTTTCCATCGGCTGTTTTTTGTGCCTTCTTAATACCGGTTTTGTTCATGTTGGGCAGAGAACTGGCCGATACGAAGGTGGGACTGGTTGCTGCTTTTTTGGGGATTTTTAATCCGTTTCTGGTGTGGTATGCACAGGAGGTGAGAATGTACGCCCTTCTTCTCCTGCTATCCGGTCTGAATATTTTATTTTTCCTCTACATTTTAAACAAAAAAAAACGAATTTACTGGCTTGTATTTATTACAACGCTTTTTCTGGGCATGTTGACGCATCTCAGTGCGGTCTTCCTGGTAATATTTCAAATGATTTTTCTCATTGTTTCACGAAACAAATATCGACATTTATTTTCCCGGCTGATATGGATTTACTCTGCCGCATTTTTGTTGGTGTTGATGATTATGCCTCATTTCATGTATACCATCGTGAACGAAAGGGCCTACGGGCTCTTTCAGGGGCAAGTTGTGTGGGGAAGGTTATTTGCGTTACCCTATTCGTTTTTCGCCTTTAGTGCCGGTTTTTCAGTCGGGCCTTCTCTGCAAAGTCTGCACGATGTAAATGCTTATCTTCTTTTAAGACAATACTGGGGCATCGTGTTGCCGTTTTTTACCTGTTACCTTTTTGTTTTTTTATTGGGAATGAAAAATTTAATAAAACATAAAGAGAAATTTCTTTTTTTGATTTTATTGCTTTTGATCCCGCTATTGATTGTCTATTTACTGGCTAATTTTTCACTTATTCATACATACAATGTTCGATACGCCTGTATTGCACTATTGGCTTACATTCTGATGCTAAGCTATGGAGTAACGGCACTTGGCAAAATTCGCTTTTTTGTAATGATCGGTTTACTGACACTGTTAAACATCGTCTCGTTATCAAATTATTACCATAATCCCTCATATTTTAAGCCGGACATACGCTCTGTGGCTGATTATATCGAAATTTCTGAACAGCCGGGGGATGTCATCCTCTCAGATGAACCGGGATTGTTCAAAATGTATTTCCACGGTCGATCTCATGTCGATTTGTTGTGGATCGATCCATCAAAGATAGAGGGGATGGAAAAATTTCACTACATTCAAAGCCGAATGCAGGGGAAAAAACGGCTGTGGCTCATTCCAAACCGGTTATGGGCATTCGATCCGCAGGGTGAAATAATGAACTATTTTAATAAACTGGATAAAATTGAGGAAAAACAATTTGTCGGCATCAGGACATTTTTATTTAAATTAAATGCGGAATAATTTTATTTAAATCGCCGGGCAAGTAAAATCCTGGTCAGATATTTGATCTTTTCCAACACACCATCCATCTCCAGCAAATAAAACAATGGGCCTTCAAACCGAACCGGATTTCTGGACGCACGAAAATGCGGAATTTCTTTGACATGCCAAATCCGGTTATAAAAATTTACTCTCAACCTTCCCGGCCGTAATTTTTGAAACACAAATGCCGGAACATCAATTTTTAATATCTTTTCTGTTAACTGAAATGCGCCGTATAGAGCCGGCTTCATCCTCCTCCGTTCCGCAAAGCGGACGATATAATCCCAATCCAAATCCCTGGTCTGCTTGAGGAAATGATATACATCGGCAAACCAAATCATCCGCGAAAAACGATGGACGTTCATATGAACCAGTAAATGCACCAGCGTATCCTCCGGAGATAGCGTATACGCGGGGGCACCACACAATACGATTTTTTGGGCCCGCTGCCAGATATAACTCTCGTCTTTGGGTAAGCCCATGTTCAACAACCGAAAATGAACTTCCACCAAAATATTCGGTCTGTAACATCGAATTTGACCCGAATAATGGGCATAATCGATAACCTCTCCGTCTCTCACATCAGGTATTTTATATCCAAGCGAAAGCAAAGTGCTCTTGACTGATAGCCAATCGTGATCCCGGATAATAAGATCAATGTCATTCATTGGCCGCAAGGGGACATTTTTATATATTTTTTCCGCCAGATAGGGACCCTTGATAATGATGACCGGAATTTTAAACTTTGCCAGAACTTGCAAAAACTTTTGCAGAGCGTCCAAAATAATGATATTGTGGGCTTTTCTGTTCTGATAATCTTTTTCCAAACGTTGTTTCAACGCTGGATCCGGAGGAGAGGCGTTCATTTTTTTCAAATATTGATATAAAAGCGGCGTAAGACGGTGCTGCCAGGCTGTTTCGATGATATATTCCCAATTAAAAGCCGCCGATGTAAGTAAATTTCCAAGTGCCTCCGATTTCATACAGGCAAGTAAAAGTCCGTTTTCATTTAGGTATTTTTGCTTTGCCCTCATTTAGTATTGTACCAGACTGCCGTCTCTTTTGGCTTTTTTAACTGAAAAGTTGAAAAAAATTAAACTGGCGGGGAACATAATAACCGTAAATAGAACCAGCCAACTCAATGAGGTAAAAATTTGCGTAAGCGGTTTCCCTTGCAACAGTGTCATCCTCATGCCCTCCAACGCATGTGTAATGGGTAAAAAATTTGCGATTTTCTGAAGTACGGGCGGTAAAATTTTAACCGGATAATAGACGCCGCCCAACAACCAGGACAGACTGGTCAGTGCCCAGCCGAAAGGATCACCTTTTTTAAAAATGACAATAAAACCGGCAGAAAATATACCTAAACTGCTAAACGAGATGATAGTTAACAACAGAAAGACCAACGCACCAAAATAATTGGCCCCGCTCATACCGATACCGAAAACGATGCCTATAAGAAGATAAACAAAAACCCTTAACGAAGTAAAAATAAAATTATACATGGCTGACGATATGATCAGCAAAGGTAATTCGGTTTGAGTAACCAGCAGAGACTCTAATACACCGATCATTTGAGATTCACGCACGATCTTTGAAAAACCCTGCAATGATACCTGCAAATAACTGGAAAACGCAAATCCTATCAGTACAAAGGAAAAATAATCGCCGCCGTAATCCGCCAGATACTTTGAAGCAGAAGGATCGAGCAATCTCGCAAGGAAAAAAAAAGTGACAGTGGAGAAAAATATACCGACTATCTGCAAGAAAAAAGAGACTTTATAACTAATTTGAGTAATAAAATCCTTTTTTATAAAAGCCCAAATTTTAGCAAGAGTTCTCAGCATCTGTCCCTGTAAACTTGCGATAAATTTCCAACAGAGTCGATTCCGAACGCTCAATCTTGACAATTTCTCCGCCATCAACCCGGATTTTATCTATAAAGTCGTATAAATTTTCACGGGGAATTGAAAGGGTATTTTTTTTAAAATCGTGCGTATTAAAATCGGTCTGTTTTGTATATGTTATTTGAATTGTATTTACTGAACGGGTAACGGCTTTTAATTCATCCAGGCTGCCGATTTTGGTAATTTTTCCATGGTGCATAATGGCGATGGTTGTGCCCAAATCCTGCGCCTCGTACAGATTATGCGTGGTTAAAAAAACGGTTTTTTTTAATTTTCCTACCAAATCTTCCTTTATAAAACGGACCAGGTGCTCTTTGGTGATGGGATCCAGGTTTTTAAACGGCTCATCCATTATGATAATTTGAGGATCATGCAGCAGTCCCCGAATAAATGACAATTTTTGCCGCATTCCCGCCGAATAATCTTTCACCATGCGATCCAGATCTGCCGTAATATCCAATAGTTCCGCAAGCCGGGTAATTTTCTGTTCAATGCGGGCATCCGGATTGTTTAAAGTCGCAAAAAACATTAAATTTTGCCTGCCGGTCAGCCGCCAGTAAAAACTTCGTTCACCGTCGGCCACAAGTCCGAACTTTTGCCGTACCTTTTTGCTGTTTTGAACGACATTGTATCCACCGACGTACGCTGTTCCGTCGCATGGAAGAATAAGAGTCGTCAGAATTTTGACCAGCGTCGTTTTACCCGCGCCGTTCGGGCCAAGTAAGACAAATAAATCTCCTGGAGGAATCAAAAGATTGACGCGGTCCAGTGCGGTAAATTTGCGACGGGAAAACACGGATCGGGAAAATTTTTTGGTTAAATTGATTGTCTGAATAACATAATTCATCAGATAGCCGCCTTTTTACATTCCCACACCGTCAATGACCGCCCCGCACGACGGACAGCAGCCGTTTTTCAACGTATTTTTCTCAATGTGAAAACCGTATCGTTTGACTAAAAGGGTATCGCATTGATAGCAATTTGTATTTTCGCCGTTCTCACCCGGCATATTTCCGGTATAAACGTAACGCAATCCTTCGGCGCGGCCAATTTCTTTTCCTAGTAAAAGTATCCGTGTATCCGTCGGCGGTAAATCAGTATATTGAAAATGAGGATAAAACCGGCTGATATGCCAGGGAGTTTCTACACCGCATTCTTTGACGATAAAACGGGCGATTTCTGATAAAGTATTTTCGTTGTCAACAAAACCCGGCACCACCAGCGTCGTTAATTCGACCCATATACCCAGTTTCTTAAGCAAAACAATGGCTTCGAGCACACTTTTTAAATCGCCGCCGATGATGTTTTTATAAAAATTTTCATCCCAGCCCTTTAAATCGACATTTGCCGCACTCACAAACGGCGCCAATTCTTTCAAGGGTTCTTTGTTGATATAACCATTGGTGACGAGAACCGTATGGATACCCTGCTCCTGCGCTTCCCTGGCAATATCCAGGGCAAACTCGAAATAGATCGTCGGTTCCGTGTATGTGCATGCAATGGTTTTGCACGCCGCTCTCCCGGCAGCCAAAACGATTTGCGACGCTGTGGTATGCTGTCCGGCAATCCGGCCGTTTTTTCCACGCGGCATTTGACTGATATCATGGTTTTGACAGAATTTGCAGGAAAAATTGCAGCCAACAGTGGCGATTGAAAATGAACGTGAACCGGGATACACGTGGAAAAGCGGTTTTTTTTCGATCGGATCGGCGTTGGCGGCGACGATTCTTCCGTACACGAGCGAATAGAGGATACCATCCTGGTTTTTTCGGACGCCGCAGATTCCTGTCTGGCCCGGCCGAATTTTACAGAAATGCGGGCACAACTCACACTTTACATAGCCGACTTCCTTGTCGTAAAACAGGGCTTGTTTCATGATATACTCTGTTTTTTTCTTTTCCACAACTCCCGCTCACTTTTGCTGTATATACAGCCGCAATAATCCTGCCGGTAAAGCTGGAATTCCTTGCTGAGTTCTATACTGCGTTTGTAGCCGTCTTGCTTTTTAAAATTTGCGTCCAGATATTCGATATGGTACTTGTCCGCCAGTTTTCTGCCGATATCGTTGATAAGTTGAGCATTTTTATGCGGACTGGTGCTCAACACAGTGCCGAATACCTGATAATCATGCTCGACAGCGGCGGCCGCGGTTTTTTCCAGCCTCATCTCAAAACAAATTTTACAGCGCTCTCCCCCCTCGGGATCTTTTTCATGGCCGGCAATACGGTTGTTCCATTCTTTGGGATCGTAAGGTGCCGGGATAACAGGTATATCCAATCGAGCGGCAAAAAGCAACAGCTCATCGGCTCTTTTTTGATACTCGGATTCCGGATGGATATTCGGATTGTAAAACCAGCAGCCGATTTGGTACTCCTGCAACCTATCAACAGCTATGGTAAGACAGGGAGCACAACAAACGTGCAATAACACTTTTTTCTTCATCTCTTTGGCCCTCTAACGGCACGATCTATTTTATTTAACGCATCATTAAATGTATCTTTGTGAGGATCCAGAACCATCGGTTCTCCCACAATCAGTTTTACCCGATTCAACTGAATTTTTTCGTCCCATCGAGGTTGTACTTTGAAGGCACCATCGATATAAACGGGTATGAGCGGTACGCCTGAAGCCAGCAAAAATTTGACCGTACCGTATTTTGAAGATTGCGGACGCCCGTCCCAGCTGCGCTCGCCCTCGACAAAAATACCCACAGCTTCACCGGCGTTCAGCCACGTAGCGGCATTGCGGATGGCACTGGGATCGATGGTATACCGTTTTACCGGAATCGCCCGCATAATTTTCAGTACATATCGAATGCCCGGCTTGACAAATTCACTGTTTTTGGCAAAAAAGGCGATTTTCCGGGGCAATAGCGATTGAGCTAAAAAGGGATCCCAGTAGCTGGTATGATTGAAAATAAATATGCAGGCTCCCGTTTTCGGGATGAATTTTTTATTTAAAACTTGAGCACTTAAAAGCACGCGGAACAAGATTCCAAACACACTTTTCAAAAAAAAAGCGGTAAATTTTTCTAAAAAATTCTGGCGTATTTTTTCGCTTTTTGCCTTTATGAGGAAACTTTTTGTTTTCGGGCGGTCAAAGATCAAACGGGGCTGAAATTCTTCGATTTTGTCCCGCCCTTTGGTTTTCCAATAGCTTTTTAACACCCGGCGTGTCCATTCCTCATATTGAAATGGACTTTCATGTTTAAATTTAATCTGAAAACTTTTACCTTTTGCCACATGAAAGACAAAATAATGGGAATTCGTCGTCACACAGGAAACATCTTGAAGGGGAAAAACCCTGGACTGGTTTGACAAAAAAAGGACCCGTTTGTCGGTCACCGCGTAGCGTCCCGTTTCGATCTCAACAGGCTGATACAGGAGAGCATAAATACCGGGATAAGGACGCCATGGATGCAGATATCTCAACTCCCGCAAAACAGCTTCACGGCTGACAAATTGGAGTTCTTCATCCGTTTCCAGGTGTATCCCAGTGAATTTGACATCAGGAAATTTAATCAAAGATATCGTGCGATACCATTCAGGGATGGATTTTAAAACATCATTGATCTGGAATTGATCTCCCTTTCTGCGTACCACCGCATGACATATACTGCACTTCGTATAACGGTTTGTTTCCAAACTCTGATATCCCGAACAAATGGGACAATAATATAAAAGGTCCTGTATCATGCTATTAAGAGTTCTCTTTATCCAGTTTCACAATAATGCGTGCAAGAGATACGACCTGGATGTAATCCTCAGAATACACCTGAACGGTCTGAGGCGATTCGGGTATTTTTAATACCGTGGCAATAAAAACAGGTATCGGACCTCGTGAATTGTTGCTAAAAATTTCTATGCCATCTTTTGATATTTTTAGCACGACTTGTTGTTCACTGGCCTGCACCACGCGCCCTTGCATGTTGGTTTTACCGGCTATTATTTCAATCGGACCCAAAACCACCTGGGGATGATCCACAATTTGGGTAGAATCGTGGTCCAGGTGGAAAAAAACTTTACATCCGATAGGAAGATGGTTGGTGACACTGGCCAAAATTTCAGCTGTGGACATTTTTTCTGTGGTTTCGGCGGAAACCCGGTTTTCACCGGAATCATGAGCCGGCATATCCTCAGGATCGACCAGTATTTTGCTGGTGTCGAGCACCACGGTTTGTTCGTTAAATTTAACCTTGGCCGGAATGGTAAAAGTGAAATCGGTTTCGACGAATTGATCGGATGCGAGATAGCCAATAGTCTGGCCGTCACCGAGCAGCACACGGCTTTTTGCCGTGTATGTTTCCGGTAACAGATTGACAAAGTCAAGTATGGTGCTGTTGTTATGGTCGTACTCAATGATAAAATCGGCCGGATTTCCATCTGTTCCTGTGGGATATACCTGTTCGCTCACAAAAAAGGAGACCGCCTTGCCGTCATTGTAACCGGTAATCTCGCTCTCAAAAATAAAAGGGACTTGAAGGGTATTCGTTAAGCGGATGTGAAGTAATGCGGATTTAAACTCCACATTTTCCAAATCGTCCGTTCGGGAGGGTAAATCCGATTGTTCCTCTGTCGTTCCCAAATCTTTTTCATAATGATCTATCCATCCTTTACAGTAATCAACCTCGACGCCGGTAAAAGTCACATCAACTATTATTTCATGACTGGAATTTATATTTACTTTTATTTCATTCGATCCCAGAGTGCCGCCGGTTATTTGGACGGGTACGGTCTGCGAAGAATTGGGAGAAGCGGCTGTCAAATAAGCAACATAGTCGGATAAATCGACGCGAACCGTCTTTTCCTCCCAGGGATCGAGGTGAACGGATTGTATCAAAGACTGGCCGGTTATTTTGTGTTTGAACACATCAACCGAAAAATCGATATCGATGACAAGGGGGAACCGGTTTTCCACTTGCCACTCAAGAAAACCTTTCTGGAATGCGACCTCCTCCATACCGACTTTTTCCTCCAGCAAAAGAGATTCAAATTGTTCAAACCGCATTTCCGGTAAAACCGAGTTGGCTTTGGATATATTCACCTCTTTAATTTTCGTAGAAAGTCGAACCGCATCTGATTGATTGATGGGAACCGGTTCACCGCCTGAACCTGGAGATTCGCCGCTTAGGGTCCAGTGGCTGGCCGGCGGAACGACTTTACCACTCAGATCCACAGAGACGCTTGAAGAATCGTTGACATTCACGGCCGGAATGACAGGTGCATGGATAATTTCAATCCCTGTCGTTTCTTCAATCAGGATGAGAACCACATTTTTCAAATTGACCGGCAAGTTATTGGTTACGGTGAGTAAGGCCCAGCCTGAATTTAATGCCACAAAGGTAAAATCTGAATCCTCCAATTTGGTACCGCGGATGTTCTGGAATTGAAACGGTAAAACCGGCTCAATCTTGGCGTGGTCACGTTCGGCGTTATCATATAACTGATCGAATAAAAATTCATCCACTCCACCGGAGATATCGGATATGCCCATTCTTTCGAGGCCTATATTATATTGTGCATTCGTCCCTGATAAAGTGATAAAGTTGCCTATTACGGTTTTCTCCAGATCGCCATGTAGTTGAAAGCCGATCAATCCTTCTTCCAGAACGATAATGTCCTCTTCTGATTCGGCCATCTCTTCCACGGTATAATTTTTATCCGCTAATGGAATATTGAGGGGTATGTCCCATGAAGGTGTTTTGGGAGATTCAAGTGAGCAGGCGGTAAACAAAAATAAACAGAACAGCAATTTTTTTTTCATGATCTATTCCAATTATTTACAATATATAAAGTTAATGACCGAAACGGAGAAATTCAACGAGTTTTTTTCACAAAAGGATTCAAATCACAATTTCAGGGAATTGGTTATATGACCAAAAAGAAAAAAATTTAGCAGGCGTCATCATTGAGAGGCAATACTCAGCTATTGTTTTTTAACAACTTGTAATTTTTTAATATGGCACTGTTATTGCTGTCATACTTTATAAAGTTTTTTTCAACGGGGAGGAGAAACGATGAAAAAAGCAGGTTGTTTTGTACTCCCGAATGCAAAAATTATTGATAATACCGGCAGTGAGTTTGCTGTTCAATCCCCTTTTTGCCGACCAGATTTCGGTGGTTATCAACGAAACCGCTCAAATGGATACGGACACCGGCGGTTATCTTTACCTGGGGGAAAAAGCCACATGGGGACAGGCCGGAGATCCGGCTCTTCCTGTCGAACACATTCAACTCTTGCTGCCGCCCGACGTGACGGAAAAATCGATTCAAATTAACCTCTGTAACGAACAATACGATCAAAAAACTTTCGCCCTGCTGGCACC
Source organism: Candidatus Zhuqueibacterota bacterium (assembly GCA_016931775.1). Lineage (GTDB taxonomy): Bacteria > Zhuqueibacterota > Zhuqueibacteria > Residuimicrobiales > JAFGEC01 > JAFGEC01. The sequence goes on from JAFGEC010000377.1 coordinate 11,253, forward strand.
GCTTCCCCCGAACCGAATACGAATTTCTTTTACCGTAAAGGATCTGTGGCCGAGATCACAGGATATTGAGGACGGCAGAAATATCCGAATATATAACAGCAATGTATTTTATCCGGCTAATCCCATTATGGATTACAGTGTGGGGCAAATTCGAGGTTGGAAAATTTTAACCGTTACGGTTGCCCTGTTGAAATACAATCCGGTTCTGCAGCAGGTCCAACGGTTGCGCAGCGGCATGCTGACCGTCGATTATTCAAGGAAACACACCGGACAATCCATCACCCAGGAGATGGGTCAAACAAAAATCTCTGGACAAGAATGGATAAAACCTCTGGTGCAAAATTATGAGGAAATGTCCGGCGAATATTTGGACCCCGGTGCGCAACTTGCTACAACCGGTCAGGTTCGTGGTTATGCACTGATAACGACCTATAAAACAGCCGTTTCCTCCATGGTTTTACGGGATTTTGTCCATAGTAAAAATCAGCGCGGATTCCGATGTTATATCGTAACCGAGTATGACTGGGGCGGGGGAAAAGGAGACACAGCCGCTGAAAATATCCGACGCTGGCTGCAAAGTAATTATCTCGGACTCAACATCGAATATGTACTTCTCATCGGCAATCCCAATCCGCAAAACGGCGACATTCCAATGAAACTGCTGCTCAAACCCGATTTTACTGAAGACGGCCATTTTCCCGCTATTCCCTCGGATATCTATTATTCCGATCTGACCGGCAACTGGGATTTGGACAAAGATGGATTTTTCGGCGAGAGAGAGGATGATGTTGGACCCGGTGGTATTGATTTAAATGCCGATGTCCTTGTCGGACGAATTCCCCATTACGGGGACATAAATATATTAGATAAAATCCTGAAAAAGAGCATCTTTTACGAAAACGAACAAAATCCGGCATGGCGTTGTAATACACTTTTAGCTATGGATTCTCTTGACAGCTCGACTCCGGGATACGATCTGGGAGAGGCAATCAAAGACAGTATTCTGGCACCCGCCGCCTTGGATTGCTACCGAATCTACACCAAATTGCCGAAAACAAGCCAACCAGCGGAAAAAACGCCATGCTCTTATGAAAACGTATATTCCGCCTGGAGCACATCCCCGTTTGGTTTGGTCGTATGGTCCGCGCACGGCAAGACAAATATTGCGACAAATGTATTGACAATGGATTATGCCGCCGGTTTGCCGGACATTTATCCGGCCATCTGTTTTCAAAATTCATGTTTCAATGCCAATCCGTATTCGGAGGATAATCTGGCCTTTCAAGTGCTCAAAACCGGTGCCATCGCTACGATCAGTGCAACGGATATCGCAACCTACATGCCGGGACCGTTTATTCCCGAATTCAAAAATTCCCGCAGCATGGCTTTTGAATTCGTACGACAAGTTATGCGCGAACGAAAAGATACCGCACACGCACTAGATGACATCCGGCGTTACTATAACTACCGGTACAGGTTTCGGGATGTGCTCAGTCATGTAATATATGGCGATCCTTCACTTGGTTTGTATACATGTAAAATCCGGCCAAATATTGCCGTCTTTAAAGATCAGGTGCAAATTTACCATAATGACGAGATCGACCTAGGCGAATTGGAGAGAGGTTCGGCGAAAAAAATAACTTTCCGGCTGTATAATCATAATGCCGCCTCTCTTGTTCTGGAGGGCCGGGCCCCGGTCAAAACAAGTGACAACGCACGACTGGCTTACAAAGCCGTGGATAAAATACCTCCGGGGCAATACACAAGTTTTGATATTTTATTTGATATTCGCTATCCGCAAGAATACAGGATTACGGTCTCTGTGTCCGATTACGTTCAATTTTCTCCGACCCTGAGTTTTGCCATTCTTGCACGGGGCGTTTCGAGTTCTCAACCCGATCCAGCGAAAAAGTTCTGGGGTGTATTTTCAACCGGTGATGAAAAAGGTTTTAACTTTTGGACGGGTTCCGTCAAAGTCGGAACCAGTGAACCCTGGCTGATTACTTTAAAAGAAACCATTGACGACTCGGCCCTGTCGAGCTGCTGGATCAAGGCGGAGGAATATGCCCCGGATGTTACGACTTTTTCCGGTGCGCGAAAGGGTGAGATCATTTTTGAGATAACCGACAGCGGTTTTAAAAGAAGATTTCAGCACGTCCGTGTTTCCCAGGCACCTTTTTATCCGGTTCCTATCGGGACAAGTGAAAAAAAGGCCTTTATGTACTGGCCGGAACAAGTCGCTGCACGTTGTTCAATGATTGAAATAAAACAATCATTACGCCATGGTGACGGCTTAAACAAGCGCTTTTGCATAAAAGTGTCGGATGACGAACAGATTTTTGACGAGTTTTGTCAGCTTGTAGGAAATTCCGACTCGAGTGCGGTTTTCACGATAGTAGAGCACCATCCGGATGGAACGGCACGTGAGTATGCACCATTTCGCATTCAACGGAACGGAATTTTCAAAAATGATGGCAAGTGGCTGGTTGTTAAACCGAATTATCCCAATCCTTTCAAAACGTCAACCAATATTCCTTACATTTTAAAAAGGCCGGCAATTGTAAACATTGAAATATTCAACCTGAAAGGCCAAAGGGTACGGCGACTGCGAAACGAAGGTCATGAGCCGGGTTATTACCAGGCAGCATGGGACGGTGTGGATGACAACGGCAAGGTCTCAGCCAGCGGTACGTTTTTCTGTGTTTTCCAATCGAATTCGTACCGAACGGTACACAAGGTCACCTTTATAAAATAAAAGCTGTTTAAATAATACATCGAATCCACTTTTAACGCACAACTAGGGCGATGCGAGCGCTTCCACCTGTTGGAAAACACGTAAAAAATTTCCGCCCCAGATTTTTGCAATCTGTTGTTGGGAGTAGCCTCGCTTTAAAAGTTCCGCCGTAATATTGCCCATTTCCGACACATCGTCACATCCTTCAACCCCACCACCGCCGTCAAAATCCGTGCCGATCCCCACATAATCGATACCGACAAGTTTGACAACATGGTCGATATGATCGACAACATCTGCAACCGTTGCCCTGGGGCGCGGATATCTGTCGTTGACGGCATTATATTCCTCGAGATATTTTTGCTTGACCTTCTCATCCGTGATATCCGCCCACGGACCGTAAATATTCCGCAGCGAATCCAGCTTTGCTTCGCGCAGCGGATTTACCGGAAGTGTCTTAACATAATCACTCAATATGCATATCTGCATCACTCCGCCGTTTTTCGCCAGGGCACGGATCATCCGGTCATCTAAATTTCTGGGATTATCACAGATTGCCCGTGCGGATGAATGGCTGGCCATAACCGGCGCCTGACTGTATTCCAATACGTCGTAAAACGATTTATCGGAAATATGAGAAACATCTACCATAATACCCAGCCGGTTCATTTCGGCCACGGCTTGTTTACCAAACTCACTGAGTCCGTTATGCTCCGCACCGGCCGGATCGTTAGACGAATCACAGATATCGTTATTGCGAACATGACAGAGTGTGATGTATCGAACACCCATTCG
>JAFGEC010000038.1 GCA_016931775.1 Candidatus Zhuqueibacterota bacterium
GAACACTCATCATCAATTTCGCCGTCACTTGTAACGATAACGCGCGGTTTGGCCTTTTGATTAACTGTTTTATCATTTTTGGAACCTTGATTCGAGCAGGCGCCAAATGAAATGAACAGCAGTAATAAAAAAATCATGCCGTTTCTCATTTGTGGACCTCATTTTTAATATTCACAATATATTTCGTAAACTCCAGGTATATCATCAGCCCGGCAAAGCTGCTTTTAAAATCTTTTCTTCAGAAAACTCTATGCGTCCAAATTCACCGGTAAGCCGGCCTTCACAAATCGTGATGATGCGATCGGAAATGGCCATAATTTCCGGCAGTTCGGATGAAACGACCACGATCGCCATTCCCTGCAAAGCCAGGTCATCGATGAGCTTGTATATTTCGTTCTTGGCGTTTACGTCTATTCCGCGGGTCGGTTCATCCAATAACAATATTTTCGGATCGGTTGCCAGCCATTTCGATACCACAACTTTTTGCTGATTACCGCCGCTCAACTTTCTGACCGGCTGATTCGAAGAATAGGATTTAATATCCATTTTTTTCCGATACATCTCTGCCTGCTTCGCTTCCAGAACTTTATTCAACAATCCGTTTTTTAAAATTTTGCTCAGAGAAGCAAGGCTGATATTTTTGTAAATAGCCATTTCCAGGACCAGGCCGTCTCTTTTGCGGTCCTCCGGCAAAAGCGCCAAACCGGCCTTAATGGCGGCGTCAGGATTGTTGATACGAACCTGTTTCCCTTCAATAAAAACAACTCCCGTCGCCCGGGCTGCATGCAATCCAAATATGGTTTCCAATAATTCCGTCCGGCCGGCGCCCATCAGACCATAGATGCCAAGCACTTCGGATGCGTTGACACTAAATGAAATATCTTTGAGCAGGAATTTTCCATCTTTGCCTGATTTCTTCAGGGTTACATCCTCAATCTCTATTTTAACTTTACCTTTTTTGTGTTGTTTTTTTACAAAGAAATCCTTGATATCCCGCCCAACCATAAGCTTTACTATTTCATCGACTGCGATGTTTTTGACCGCGGCTTCGCGGATGAGGCATCCATCACGGAGTACCGTCACATAATCAGCCAATTGCGCTAACTCATCCATCTTGTGCGTAATATAGACGATTGCTACGCCCTTGGCTGTCAGCGAACGGATAAGTTTGAACAACGTGTTGGTTTCACTTTCCGAAAGCGCCGATGTCGGTTCATCCATAATGAGAACACGAACATCAAATGACAGCGCCTTGGCAATTTCCACAATCTGCTGTTGCCCGATACGCAGGGAAGAGATTTTTCTTCTGACATCGGTTTCAAATTCCAGTTTGCTGAGCAGAATGCGGGCTTTTTCATCCATTGTTTTGTAATCGATTAATCCCATGCTGTTCAAAGGTTCCCGTCCAAGGAAAATGTTTTCGGCAATGGACATATGGGGCACCAGTTGCAGCTCCTGATGTATAATTGAAATTCCGACCTGCCGGGCATCCGTTGTATTTTTAAAGGCTAACTTTTGGCCATTTAACAGAAACTCTCCGTCATATTCGGTATAAACTCCGGACAGGATATTCATAAGCGTCGACTTTCCCGCTCCGTTTTCTCCGACGACAGAATTTACCTTTCCGGCATACACTTTTAGATCGACCTCATGGAGAGCCCGCACACCGGGAAAACTTTTTGAGATTTTCCTGGCTTCGATGATCACCTTGTCCGCCGTGTTTCCCTTCAACGGAGGACCTCAATACTTAATGGTATAATACTTATTTGACGTGGTATATTCTCCGAATTAATTTCAAGAGCCCCTACAAACGCTATCTTTTTACCAGTGGATAACGAATCGAGTTTTGCGACTTCTTTTTCCAAAATCAGCTTGTTCAATTCGGTCGCAACCGCATTAAAATCCATCGTGTTCTCAAAATCATCGATATTGAAATAACCGGTCGCATCCCGGGCGGTATTGCCGAAAATATATTTTGCCTGCAGACTGTAATCTGCATAGCCGTTTGTTATGTCAACCGGTATTTCTTCAGATCCCGGCTTTGCCGGTTTAGCAGTACCTTTTACCAAAAAGCAAAAAGTCGACGTTATACCGACAGCCTTTCCATATTGGCGTATCAAAAATTCAGGATTGTCCGCCAATTGCGAATCAAATAGTTTTAAATCGATCGCTGATAAAAGTACTTTTTCCAGTTGGCTGTTCCAGAAATATTCAGCACTATCCTTGGGATTAAAGTCCTTTAAGCCTTCCTTTACTTTTTTCGCATCGAGCTTTTCAAAGTAGACCGAATTGTAAAGGACAACAATGGCCAGAAGGGAAATAACAGAGATGTAAATATATTTTTTCATTTAACGATTTAATGTAAAGTGTAAAAAATCAGTTTGCTTTTCCATATGCTATGTAATTATCGACATTTTCTTTCGTGACCAGCTCGACAGCCACAGGTACTTTTTGACTGAAATCGCGTTCCCCTTTTAAAAACCTGTCGGCATATTCGGCTGCCGTTTTAGCCATTATTTTAGGGAACTGCATACCGGTTGCCTCTATTTTGCCGTCCCGTATGGCATCGACAACGTCGGCTGCGCCGTCGAAACCAAAGATCAAAATCTCGTCCTCTTTTTCTGCGGCGCGAACAGCCTGATAGGCGCCCATTGCCATGGCATCGTTGCCGCAAAAGACCGCGTCAATATTGGGATGTACCTGCAGCATCGATTCCATTACTTCCATCGCTTTGTTGCGATCAAATTCGCCGGTCTGCTGTGCGACCATTTTTAAATCGGGATAATTATCCACCACGCTGTGGAAACCTTTGGAACGGTTCCAGGTATTGTTGTCGCCAACCAGCCCAAGCAGCTCCACATAAGTGCCTTTCCCGTTGAGTTTTTTAACAAAATACTGGCCAAGGCGCACACAACCGGAATAATTATCCGAGAGAATCTGGGAAAC
>JAFGEC010000378.1 GCA_016931775.1 Candidatus Zhuqueibacterota bacterium
CCGGCAAAAATTTGAGCAGCTGCGTATAGACGCCGATAGTGCACATAATTTATCATTGTTTTTTATCGGTGCCATAATTGCCAATCACGTGATCAGCGCCATTGATGCGGTATTTCTGACTCATAATTACGAGAAGGAGAGGCTCGGTAACGTGAATGTGGATTGGCATTTTGGTGCGGATCCGGTCGATTCGTCGGTGAATTTGACCGTGAACTTGCAATTTTAAAAAATTATAAAGTGTGAACAGTATTGCTGAAATATTGTTTATCGTTTTTTCCTGCTTTGTTTTTTCTGCCATTTTTCTTTTCGCTGTTTTTTCATGTCTTGAAAAAGAAAAACGCGCATTGACCGTTTCCGTGTTGGCGATTGTTTTTGGTGCCGGGCTTTTTATTCTCGCTTGGAGTTTTTTCAATCCGATTTTTTTTCTTTTTTTTATTGGAATATTGATCCTTTTCGGCATATATTCCATTTTACCTTTATCACCGGCCACGTCCGTGCGGATCGTCAGTGAGCCGGGACAGTACGATGAGCGGGATATCATGTTCGCACGTGCGCTCTACATTGAAGGCGGTGATGCGTATAGAGATTATTATTTCCGTTTTCCGCACCGGAAACAGACCGATGACTTAATCCGGTCGCTTCCCGAAATGTTGCAATCCGGCGGCCGATTTTACGAACCGGCCGTGGCTTTGGTAGCCGCCGGTTATTTTGAACAGGTAAAGGCTATTTATCCGTTTGTGTCCCGCCGGCCTGCCGGTACAAAAACAGCACAAGATCCTGAAAAAATAACCGGAATGGTAAAAAAAATGACATTTGCTTTGGGTGCGATCGATGTGGGAGTGGCAAAAGTGTCCCCGCATCTGTGGTATTCGCATGTGGGGCGCGGTCCCGGAAGTTATGGTGAAAGGATTTTTTTGCCGCATCATTTCGTGATTGTTTTCGCTGTGCCGATGGTTTGGGAAGCGGTGAAAAAAGCGCCGGGAATGCCAGTCATTGCTGAATCGGCCAAGCGGTACTGGAAAAGCGGCGTTATTGCCGTGACCATGGCCGCCTGGATCCGGTCCATGGGATATCAAGCGCGCGCGCATATCGACGGAAATTACCGCATGATCCTTCCTGCAGCCGGAGCTGCAGCCGGATTGGGTGAGATCGGCCGAATCGGATTGCTGATACATCCGGTTTACGGGCCGTGTATGCGTCTTGGTGCCGTCTCAACCGATATGCCGCTGTGCGTAGATAAGCCGGTTACCTTTGGTGTCCAGGAGTTTTGTTTGCTGTGTACAAAATGTGCTTTAAATTGTCCTTCAGGGGCAATATCTTTTGGCGGGAAAAAAGTTATTTTGGGAGTGGAAAAATGGTCGACAAATCAGGAGGCCTGTTACCGATATTGGCGAACCGTTGGCACCGACTGCGGTATCTGTTTGCGTGTGTGCCCCTATAGCAAACCCGACAACATACCGCATCGGATGATTCGTGCGGTCATCCGGCGATCTGCTGTTGCGCGGCGGCTGGCAGTTTATGGGGAAAATCTGTTTTACGGAAAACGAATTTACAGAGGAGGAGAATAATGAAATCGGGATTCACCTGGCTGGATTCGGTTGTGTTGTTTGTCTATCTTGTGGGTATCACGCTGTTTGGATTGTGGATGGCGCGTAAAATAAAATCAAGCAACAGCTATTTTATGGGCGACCGGAAATTTAACTGGTGGCTTATGATGGGATTGGCGTTCGGGACCGGCACCCACGCGGAAATGCCGGTGGCACAAACCGGTGCTGTTTTTCAGAACGGTTTTGCCACGATCTGGTATCAGTGGAAAAATATGCTCATCACGCCGTTTTATTGGCTTTTAGCACCCTGGTACCGGCGCAGCGAAAGAACCACCATCGGCGAGATGATTGAGGACCGCTACGGCAGGCAGCTGGGCCTCATTTATTCGGTGTTTGCCATTGCTTTTTTCGTGTTCAATCAGGGCGCCATGCTGCAGGGCGCCGGCAAGATCATCTCCGTGGCCACCGGGGATGCCATTTCATCCAATGGTGTCGTTCTCAGCATGACTGCCGCGTTTATCATTTTCAGTTTTTTTGGCGGATTGATGTCCACAGCATATACGGATTTTATTCAGGCTTTTATGATCATTATCCTTTCCATGATGCTGATACCATTGGGTCTGGGCCAGGTGGGCGGTTTTAGCGGTTTGCACACCATATTGGCCTCAAAACCAGATTTTTTTGAATTGTATAACGTAAAGAGCGGCCTCACGGCGTTTACTATTGCCATGCTGGCCGTGAACGGTGTTGTGGGTATTACCGCACAACCGCATATTTTGTCCATGTGTGCGACGGGAAATAACGAACGCGCCGGCCGTATCGGTCAAACTCATGGAGCTTTGGTGAAACGGCTGTGTACCATTGGATGGGCTCTGACCGGATTGATCGTTGCAGCGATGGTGATCGAGCGCGGTGTTACCCTGCCTGATCCAGAGGCAGCGTTCGGTTACGCCTGCCGTGAATTACTGTTCCCGGGTTTAACAGGATTACTGGCGGCCTCGGTACTGGCGGCGAATATGTCCACCTGTTCCACATTTATGGTGAATACCGGCGCGTTATTTACCCGTAATTTTTATATGAAATATATTAATCCCGGCGCAAACGACCGCACGGTGTTGTGGACAGGACGTATCTCCGGATTTGTGCTGACTTTGCTCGGCGTTTTGTTTGCTCTGACGGTCAAAAATGTTTTGCATGCGTTTCTGTTTACCGAGACCATTGCGGCTTTTATGGGTATCATCGTCTTTGGCGGCGTGTTGTGGAAGCGGGCAAACCGCTATGGTGCTCTGTGGAGTGTTTTAACTGCTTTTGTTGTGTATTATGCGTTGAATTTTAACAGTACAGGTAAACTTTTACTGGTTTATAAATGGAAACCCGAACCCTTCGGCTGGGCCATGCTATGGGGATTTGTGGTGTTTATCGTGCTTAGTTTGCTGACCCGGCCCGAAAAGAAGGCGTGTATTGACCTGTTTTTCGACCGTATGTCACGATTGTCCGATGATGATAAAAAAGGTCCGGATGATGTCAAATCCCTGGCAGCGGAATCGGGTCACGATTTGTTGTTTCTGGACTTGCCCGGCTGGCTAAAATCGGAACGATGGAGCGGATTTTTTAAACGTTACCGGGAAGATATCGTCGGATTTATCATCGCGTGGGGTGTGGTGGCGTTGATCGTTGCGCTGGCATACGGGATTTTGCAGATTGGAACGTAATGTGCACAGTGAATTTTTTATCGAATATTTTTATTATATATAAATTTTTTATGCAGGTTTTAAAAATTACACTTGAAAATTATCGGATTCCGGCATTCGTTCCATTGTTCTATAAAAAATTCCGGTAAAAATATCGATATAAGGAAAATGCCATGTGGTAAAAATCACAATTAATCGATTTATTTCTTGCTTTTTTTGTTTAAATAGCGTATAATAATCAAATTACATCTTCTGGACATGACAATTTTATATTTTATAATTTGTAACCAGGGGAGGAGACCTTTTTGTCCACAAGATTGGTTTTGTAATATTTTTTTGAGCATTAAAAGTCGGATGGTTGATAAAGGTCATTCGGGGATTCTTCAGGCGAAAAGGCATTTTTTTGAACAATTATTGTTATTAATGGATTTCCGGATGGATTGTTTTGATATATAGTGGATTTTATATCGTAGCTATGCTAGGTCTATGAAATGGATTATGCTTCGCTCATGCGAGGATGGAGGATGTAACGGATTATAGATTAATTTTGCCAATATTATTGGTTTCGTGCCGATTCTGTTTTGCACAGTTCGATGTCAGTCCGGGCGACAATGTCATGGTAGAGAATAATTCCGTACGTGTACCGATTTTTTTGACCAATCCGGATGGAGTGGAAATCGATGCGTTTGGTGCCAGATTTTTATACCCCACAGAGTTGTTAAAGTATTCCAGGGTTATTAAAGAAGGTTCTTTAACTGAAGAATGGATTCAGGTGAGCGGCCATGAACAGTGGGCGGGAATTGTCACCATCGGTGGATATAATTTATCTGCGATAACGGATTCCGGTATCCTATTGTTTGTCGAATTAGACATATTGAACGATGCTTCCGGGAACGCGGTATTGGCTTTGACCGATTTTGTCGATGATATTGCAGCTGCGCAAACAACTCCAAAACTCGTTGTTATTGCCATTCCCCCGGTGGCGGATTTTACCGCTTTAACACAATACGGTGACCTGCCCTTGAGGGTACAATTCGAGAATCTGAGTACCGGTACCATCGACAGTTATTTATGGGATTTCGGGGAAGGAGGTAAAAGTACCCAAAAAGATCCTTTATACCATTATACAAAAAATGGACCTTTTACCGTTACCCTGATCGTTTCCGGCCCGGCCGGCAGCGATACGACGTCAAAGATCGATTATATAAAGGCTTCTGTCGACGGGGCAAAACGTCTTTCCCCGGATAGCTTTGAACTCTATCAGAATTTTCCGAATCCCTTTAATCCGGGAACACAAATATCTTTTACCGTCGCACAGAAAAGAAATATCCTGCTTCAAGTTTTTAACGCCGGTGGTCAGTATGTGGCAACGATCCAGAACGGCGTTTTAGATGCAGGTCGGTATTGCCGGATTTGGAATGGAACAGATGATAAAGGCGGCATGGTTCCCAGCGGAATCTATTTTTGCCGTTTTGACGCCGGTGGACAAACCAAAATTATAAAGATGACATTGATGCACTAGCACGATCCTAACAGGATAGTTATGGGGTTGTATATGTATTATCGTCGTTTCGTGAGGAATTATTTGGCGTGCCGGTAAAGTGGAGTATGTGAAAAATCAAATTGGTCTTCAAAAAATAGAATGATGTCGTGTGTTTTCCCGGGATAATCCGGTACCAATGTTTGCAGCAACAAGGTGTGTTTTAAATACAGGGCAATTCCGGTGTTTAAATTGACGTTAATAAAGATCAATCGTTCAATTTACTTTACCGCCATGAAGAATACTGCACCGGAGCGGAAGTGAAGTAGAAATCTTTATACGAATTGGGAGAATCTTAAAGTTTGTGAGGTGGGTGCTAATGAAAATATTTGAGTTATCTAGGGGTGTCGTATCCTGTTTGATTTTCTTCAGCCTGGTGTTGACTGCTTTTATAACCGCAAATGCCGGGATTGAAAATCTCGATAAATACAGTGTTTCCTCTATCGGCGTCAAGGAGAGCCTGCAGGGCTGTCAACTGGCCATGGCGTCACCGAACGGGGGGGAAACGTGGGATGAGGGATCCACTCAGGTGATTATGTGGACCCCCAATGATCCCCCGGGCAATGTAAAGTTATCTTTCAGCCGGGATGACGGGTCGACGTGGACGACAATCATTTCATCCACACCCGATGACGGTCGACGGTACTGGACGGTACCCGTGGTCGACAAGGATGAAAATCAGTGCCTTTTTCGCGTGCAGAATACAAGTGATACTTCCTGTGTGGATATCAGCGACGCACCGTTTACCATCAAAAATACCTGCGCCATGGAGGTTATCTTTCCCAACGGCGGGGATTTTCTTCAACCGGGTACGTTGCGAACCATTCTCTGGACGCCCATCGATGAGAGCGGCGAGGTTAAAATCGACATTTCCACCAACGGGGGGTCGACGTGGTCCAGCATCGAAGCCAGAACGCCGGACGACGGTTTGTATGAATGGCCGGTTCCGGATATCAATTCATCGGAAACTCTTGTGCGGGTGACATCGCTTTCTCAACTTCGCTGTTCCGATATCAGCGATGCAAATTTTATTATCGGTCAATGCACAAGTCCCTCACTTCAGGCAACTGATATTAAAGGTGTGAATGCTGAAGCTCTGACCGTAGAAGTCCTGATACACAAAAACAACAAACCTTTACATTCATTCGGATTTGAGCTTGCTTTTAATCCGGAACATTTGATATTCGATTCAATTCAAAAGGGCACTTTAACCGGCGATTGGATTCAGGTTGACGGGGCGGAAAGCTCCACCGGTGTCGTCCGTGTCGGAGGATATCATTCTCAGCCAATCCCGGCAGGTTCCGACGGCTGTATCGCCAAAGTTCTTTTCCGTGTGGGTTGTTCCGGATGTACCACACGTGACCAAAGCTCTTTGTCTTTTATTAAATTGCTGGATGATATCGCCGGGATGAATGTCTGCGGTGGATTTTTTGAATATGATACCGAGTGTACGCTGGGGGATGTAAATATGGACGGAAATATCACACCTGCAGATGCACTTTGTGCCTTTCAATTGTACCTGAATGGCAGCGAACCGGCCGAAGGCTCCGGATGTGATTCGGAATGCGCGCAAAAATCAGCTGATGTGACCTGTGACGGCTTGACGACGCCGCAAGATGCACGGGATATTTTTCAAGCCTATGTGACCGGAATCGCACCCCAATGTCCGGAAAATGTGAGCAAACAGAATACTTATGCCCGTGAGCTGGTTTTTGCAGAAATCACCACCCAGCCCGGCAGGAGGTTGCGGATTCCTGTCCGATTGGACAATACCAATGGCCTGGATGCCTTCGGTTTTGATGTGCGCTATCCTGCCGGTTTAATGAGCTTTTCAGGCCTGGAACCTGGCACCATAACGGCGGAATGGGAGATGCTGGATGCCAGGACCACAAAAGGATTCGTGCGCATCGGCGGTTATACGCTCGGCGAAAAGTTTAAAAAACAATCTGATGATTTTCTAACCCTGTTGTTCAATGTTACACCAAATGCCACAGGATCGGCTCGATTGGAAATAGAGCGGCTTTTTGATGACCTTGCCGCAGCGCATGTAAAAGAGGGTTACGTCAATATAGACGCCGGAGGAAGACTTGCTGAAAATTTTGATCTGGCACAAAATTTCCCCAATCCGTTCAACATGTCGACAGAGTTGGTCTTTGATTTGCCGACCGACGGACATGTGCTTCTTGTGGTACACGATATTGCCGGACGCGTAGTGAAGGAGCTTGTCAACGAACAAAAACAAGCCGGGACCCACCATATTGTGTGGGAGGGAATTGGCAACAGCGGAATCGAAATGGCAAGCGGTGTTTATTTCGCCGTGCTGCACAGCGCCGGAAGGTGCAAACGGGTAAAAATGGTGCTGATTAAATAAATTTTTTTTCGGCCTTATAATCTATTAAGATAATGTTTTGATTTTGACAATCAACATGATCAACAGGATGGTTTAACCGGAAAAACAATCAGAAGTAAGGATTAGAAATACTCATATCCTGTTTCCCGCATTGCGTGCTCCGTTTATTTTTTAGAATGAGCAATCGCACCAAAATTTGCCTTAATTTTTGTGTCTTACTCTCCAACTTTTGATTGTATGCAACAATAATTGTTTCCTTTCTATTGAAAAATTTTTATATTTGTTCTGCTGTCAAAAAAATCCTCATGGAGTGCCTGTCAAAATGAAAACGTTGATGTATGCGGCTTTGTTGAGTATCCTTTATATATCGATAGGGAAATCAGCCGATTTTTATTATTACCAGAGTCAAAAAATTAAAATCGATCGTGTTGCCGGATTTCAAGCGGTTCGAATGGCTTCAGGTATGGATAGTACCACTGTGCGGCGCCATTTATCCGCGGTGCGGCCCCATAAAGTATTTCAAATTTATAAGGATATATATTTTATCGAAACCGACCGGGAAATTCAGCCCGATTTTTCAGTTATTGAGGTGATACCGGTCTATCAAAACGGACTGGTCAAACTGGTGCCCACCAGTCAATTGATCATTGAATTTCTTTCATCCCAAAGCATTCAAACCGTTATCTCACGTTATCATCTAAAACCGGTTCAATATTTAAATCCTGTGACGGTCGTTGTTTCAACGGATTTACCTGCCGATCAAATTATAACGCTGGCCGATGAAATTGCGCTTTTGCCCCAGGTAAAATTCGCAGAGCCCAATTTTATCCGTTTAATGCCGACTTTCAGTATCGATCCGTATTTTTTATCCCAGTGGTATTTGGAGAACAGGGGGGGCAGTCCCGCCTATGGCGTTCCGGACGCCGATATCGACGCTCCGGAAGCATGGGAAATTTCGCGGGGAAGTCCGGATATTGTCATTGCCATCATGGACATGGGTGTGGATCTGCAGCATCCGGATCTGCAGGAAAATTTGGTCGTCGGTTTTGATACCTATGATAACGACAACGATCCGTCGCCGGATCGTCACGAGTCGCACGGCACATGTTGTGCCGGATTGGCTGCAGCAGTGACGGATAACAATATTGGTATTGCCGGCGTTGCACCTGAGTGTAATATTATGCCCGTCCGGATCGGTACAACCGTCAGTGAAAATGATCCTTCGATTATCGCCACAAATGCACAAATCGCCAATGGTATTGACCGGGCGTGGCAGAACGGCGCAGATATATTATCGCACAGCTGGGGCGGTGGCTCTCCATCCTCCACGATCACAGCCGCTATCGAAAGGGCGAAAACACAAGGACGGGACGGCAAGGGATGCGTGATACTGTTCGCCAGTGGCAACGACAATACCGCCGTTGACTGGCCTGCAACACTGAACAGCGTAATCGCAGTAGGTGCCACGAATGAGGATGATGACCGGTGTTCTTCCGTGGATTGGGGATGGGGCAGCGGCAGCAACTATGGCGATGAATTGGATATCGTTGCGCCGGGAAATTATTTATATACCACCGATAACAGGGGGCAGGACGGCTACTCACCCACCGATTATTATGCCTATTTTGGCGGCACGTCCGGTTCAGTACCCATAGCAGCCGGCGTGGCCGGACTTGTTTTGTCCGTCAATCCCGATTTAACCTCGGATCAGGTGCAGGAGGTACTGCAAAATACCGCAGACGACCAGGTGGGCAGAACCAATGAGGATACCCAGGGCTGTGACAGGTACCACGGTCACGGACGAATCAATGCCTTTCAGGCGCTTTTGTCGCTGCAGGAAGAGTGCGCCATAACCCTTCTCGAGCCTAACGGCGGTGAAAGCCTGATGCCGTTCACAGTTATTACCATTCGCTGGACATCTTTTCACTCAACCGGATATGTCGACATCAGCCTTTCCCTGGACGCCGGTGCGAATTGGACGGAAATTGTCACCGCCACTGAAGACGACGGCCAGTATAAGTGGACAGTACTCGATACACCCTCGGATTTATGTCTTGTCCGTGTTTCAGCAAACGGCGATTCGGCGTGCTCCGATCAGAGTGATGCTCCGTTTTCTATCCAAAACAACCGTTTTATCCGTCTGGTTGCTCCAAACGGCGGGGAGTCGTGGCCGGAGAAATCAATCCGGCAGATCGTTTGGGAATCCGATGGAATAGACGGCAATGTCAGTATCGATTACAGCATTGATTTAGGTGAAAACTGGAAATCCGTCGGCTCAGCTCCAGCCGCGCAGGCCGGTTTTGTTTGGACAATACCAGAGGTTACTGCAACGGTTAATTCCTGCCTTTTGCGTTTGGTGACATTGCAAACTCCGGTAAAAACGGATGTCAGTGACGGACCATTCAGCATCGTCGATGTGGAACCCGATTGTGATATTACCCTGTTGATTCCCAATGGTGGTGAATTGTGGCCTGCCGGTTCAGAGCAGGTTATTATTTGGGATCCCGGAATAATCCAGTTGCCCGTTGATATTTCTTATTCCAATAACAATGGCCTTTCTTATAAACTTTTCGCTGAGAATGAGTATAATGACGGTTGTTATTTATGGACGATACCGCAGGATATTTCCGGACCGGCAATGATCAAAATTGTTCGTTCTACTAATGAAGTGTGTTTCGACTTATCCGATGCGATTTTTTATCTGGATAATGCACCCGTTCCTGCGATTCAAGTCAATAATATAAAAGGGCTTTCCGGAGACATCATCACGACCGAAATCGGTCTGGTAAAAAGCAATACCCTTGTGGATGCATTCGGATTTGATGTGGTATATGATGCGGACCATTTGCAGTTATCGGCGGTTGAAAAAGGCGATCTCACACAGGACTGGATTCAATTTCAGGGGCAGGAGGTGGAAGCCGGACGTATTCGAATCGGTGGATTTAACATGAATGCCATTGAAAGCGATGTTTCCGGCGCACTGGCCCGGTTACATTTTCAGGTCATTTGTGATTTTTGTGATTCTTGCAGTACCAGCCGGCTTTTAATTCAATCCGTCAGGGATGATATCCAGTATTATAATGTTTGGAACGGGACATTTCGATACGCAACTCACTGTAAACTCGGCGATATCAATATGGACGGCGTCTTGACACCGGGTGATGCCCAGTGTGCCTTTCAAATGTA
>JAFGEC010000379.1 GCA_016931775.1 Candidatus Zhuqueibacterota bacterium
ACCAATTGCTTTGGCACACCGGATAATGTTGCGAGTGGAGTCTCAAGCTTGCCTAAAGACTTTGCCTGAATCAAAGCGGAGATTTTTTTTTGCGGAAACGCCCTCTTGCCGGTTAACAACTCATACATTGTGACACCGAGAGCATAGATATCGGTTTGAGCATCAATCTCTTTTCCATCAAGTTGTTCGGGGGAAAGATATGGCAGTGTTCCGACAACGTTCCCGGTATCCATCGTGTGAAGACTGACTGAGGACGGGCGGGCGATTCCGAAATCGGTGAGTTTGACTCTTCCGCTCCTGCTTAAAAGAACATTTGCCGGTTTCAAATCACGGTGGACGACACCATGATACGTCTTGCCGTAAATCGTCATCACATGCTGATGAGCATAGGCCAGTGCCCTGCATACGAGTATACCGATAATGGCTGCCTGGTCAGGTGTAACCGGTCCGCCCTTGCGAATGATCTCTTCAAGCGATGCACCGTTGACATATTCCATCTCAACATAGGGGAGGGAATGCCACTCTCCGACACCGTAGCAGTGTACAATATTTCGATGATCGAGTTTTGAAAATATACGGATTTCAGTCTCGAACCTGTTTAAAAATGATGCCGGCTGGTTGGGTTTCAGTACTTTGACTGCCCGATAAACTTCCATGCGGGGATTCCAGATCAGGTAGACATCGGCCATACCGCCACTTCCCAATACCTTGACGATTTTCCCGTTGCATAAATTCTGGAATTTTATCATGTTTTTTTCCGACAACTCTATACTGTCATCTGCTACTTTAGAACCGGAATGATTTTTTTCTTTTGACAGCTCAATCGTATCCTGTTCGTCGTCTTCATCAGGAGATCCCCGTGAGGGTAAAGGTTTCCCGGGTCTTTTTATCGCTTTCGCCGCATCAGGAACAATCGTATTGAAAACATGAAATGCTGTTGCGGTCTTTGGCACTTTGGCAAGAATATAATTCTCCAAGGGAGGCTTTAGGTCAGCGTCAGAAAGCTCTTCTGAAAGCTCAAGTTGAAGCGGTTCGATTATCTTTGTTTCTCCAACGGTTTTCTGTGTCGCTATCCATACAAGAGAAAATATCCATGCGAACAGGTGATGAGCAGGATTCCAGAAATAGTCGGACTGACGGAAAAGTATATAGCTGAAAAAAATGCTCAGCAAGAGTAACCCCAATCCCAGGAAAACGCCGGTCTGCTTGCGCGATATAACGGCAAGTATCGCCAGGCCCGGAAATATTAAAAAAGCCAGCAGCCAGTTGAAAACCCCAAATATCCCACCCCCATGTGTGATCCACGTATTCTCAAAAATATCCAGAGCCGCCGTGGCCCATACTTTAACACCCGCATATTGAGATGCAACAGGCGTAATAAAAAAATCCGCACCGGCGGCAGGATCATCAACACCCACAAATACCAGTTTGTCCTCCAGCATTTCCCGGGTCACTGAACCATTTAAAATGTCCAAGACCGATATGGTGACGATTGGATTTTTTTGAGAGCGAAAATTTACGCACGTCGTTGCCGCATAAGATGAAATGGGAACATATTTTTCCCCAAGCCATACCTTTGCCTGCCCATCCAGAATAAATTCTTCGGGTTTGAGTCCCATATAGGCCGCAACCGCTGACAACGCAAAGGAAGGAAAATATTCCTCACCCGCACGAAGGACATGAATAATTTCACGTAATTTTTGACTTGTATTGCTGGTGGAAATATTCAAAAAACCACTGTAACGTGAGTATCTGGAAAAAAGCGTATCGGGAGCATCAAAATCCGTTACCTGATAAAAAGTGATATTCTCGAGATTTTTCCGATTCTTTAAACGTAAAAATCGATGCTTGAAAATATTCGCCGGGATAGGCGATGATTGGTTTTGATTGTTTTCCACAATGCCGACCGCCCTGAAAGGTACAATACAATTGGGGACACGGCTCAGAACCGATGCCAAATTTTCATTGTGTTCCCGGGCGTCTCTTTTCGGCAGGAGAATATCCAGGGCAATGACCCGGGGATTCAGGGCGCTGATTTTTTCGATTACCTCAGCTGTTCTGCTCCTGTTCCATGGCCACCCCCCGACGGTTGATAAACTTTTTGAATCAAATGCGACAACGACAACCGGACCGGCTGCCGCTTTCGGAGAAAACGCGAAATTTAAATCATAAAACAGATTATCAAAAAATCTCAGAGGTTCAAAAAAGATAATACTTGCCAGAACCAGAGTTGACAAAATTAAAGCAAGTCGTCTTTTTTTATTCATCTATCAGATCTCCATGAACAATTTCGCGATCCTTATATCCCGTTCCTCATTCCACTTTTCCCAACTGTCATCGGGAGCTTTTTTGAAAGGCAAAGCCTCAGTGGGAACTCCTTTATTGTCAATCTTGATCGATTGCATAGATCGGACAATACTTGTCCACCTATCGATAGATACCTCGTGTGGCCCCTGAACTTCAGACGGGCCACTGACCTCTTGAGGCGCCCCTGCTGCGCTCACATTCTGAGGTCTTCCGCTCACTGCAACTTCACCATCATATACCTTTACTTCGGCGGAACTGTCACTGTTGACTGTGGTTTGATATATTGTCCCATGAACACCGGCAATAGCCGTTGGTAATTCGAGTTCGAACCGGCTGATTTTATCTTTAAATTTTTTCACTTTTGCCCAGACCGTACCAACGGAGAAATTCACCGATGTTTTCCCCTCTGGCTGTTTTGGATCTCTGAATGCCTCGATTGTCAGTTCTGTATTCTCTTTCATACGGACAACCGATTCACGGTTTATGATCAGCTCTACCCGTCCGTTTTTTCCCGTTTTAATCACATCATCCGGATGTACGACGACATTGGATGATAATTTTTCCTTTTCATTATTTCCGTGTTTTATTATTTCAGCGTGTCCTTCAACATAAGTTACAACGCCCTGGGTTGCTGCAACTTTTTTATAAAAGACAGAATCAGCTTTTTCCTCCGGTTTTTCTGCAGCCGTAACCGGTTTTCGGAATCGAATGGTTTGACCGACATATATTAAATTAATATCCTTGACCGATGGATTATCCTCCGCAAAAGCTGAGCCAAGTTCTTTACTATAGTAACCGTATATCTCGATACACAGCAAGCTGACTGATTCCCCCTTTGCAATTTTATGCTCGATAAAAGACGCGTCATCAGGTGCTGTTGCCGCAATAAAAGTAACGACAATCGCAATCGCTGCAATAAACACAATGAAGAAATTTTTCTTATTCATAATCAATTTCCTCAATTATAAATGATGGGGTAATTTAAAACGATGGGCTGGAATTTCAGGATAACCATCCGTTCAAGTTTGATATATCCGGCATTGTCAACAAATCCCATTCCGAATTTGCCGGGTATGTCAGGAACTTTATAAGCTTTGCCATCTAATATTTTATTGGACATTATTGTTTCTCTGATTATCAATAGAGCTTTTACTTTTAACCCGGCAAGAAAAAAAAATCTTTAAAAAATTCAACAGCAATAAAAAAGAGTACTTTTAAATTTAACAAATCATTATAGAAAAACAAGTATATTTTAGTTTTTATTTGTCAACTGCAATGATTGGCATCATCTGTTACGACTGGATGCAGCCCTGTTATCTCAAAAGGCATTCCCGATTTTGGGAACATTATATTCGCGATATTGATGATTATGTCCTGCATTTTGACGATATACATTACAATCCCGTCAAACATGGTTCGGTCTAGAGGGCTATGAATTGGAAACGGTCGAGCTTTCCCCAATATGTTCGAATATGGTAATCATTGATCGAGAAAGGATTGTTTGTCACTGAGAATAAATTGTTACAATTGTATTTTTGAATCGTCAGCTGATAAGCTTAAATCATGTCTTGCAATTACTCAACACCATATAGTTACGTTTATTAGCCGGTAGACGTTTATCTCCGCTAATATACCAGAGGAAAATATGCGTATCTAAAAGAATTTTCATCAACCCTCAAATTCCGTTATAATAGATTCCGGTAACGGCGCATCAAAATCTTCCGGTACTGTAAACTCACCGGCACACAATCCAAAGGGACGTAA
>JAFGEC010000380.1 GCA_016931775.1 Candidatus Zhuqueibacterota bacterium
TAAAATGTTTGCCCCCGGTGATCGGGTGTTGATGGCCGTCTCGGGTGGCGCGGATTCCGTCGCTTTGTTGGATTTGCTGAGTTTGCGAATTCCGGTCTATGCCAAGGATATTCAATTAAATGCGGTTTATATTGATTTGGGATTCGGGAATCGTGCTCCGGATCGAGTGGCGTGTATGGAACGGTATTTTGCTAGTCTGAATGTTCCGGGTACGGTTTGTCGGACGGATATCGGACCATACTCACATAGTGAGGAAAACCGGGAAAATCCCTGTTTTTTGTGTTCCAGGATCCGGCGTAAAAAGATTTTTGAAACAGCCGAGGAATTGGAATGCAACAAAGTTGTTTTCGGACATCATAAAGAGGATATTATTGAAACACTGCTGCTCAATATGATCTTTAACCGGGAAATCAGCACCATGAACCCGAACCTGTCCGTTTTTCAGGGTAAATACAACATTTTGAGGCCACTTGTTTTTGTCGAGGAAGAACTGATAAAAAAGTACTGTTATGAGAGATCGTTGCCCTGTTTTGATCAGGAGTGTCCCACCGACGGACATTCCAAACGGGCTTATGTTAAAGAATTACTGAACCGAATGGAATCGGATTTTCGGGGGAGCAAAGAAAATATCTTTGCCAGCATGAAAAAAGTGAAAATAGACTATCTGCTCTAATATTTTTTGGTAGCAATTTGCATTTTTCCTGAAAAAATGTCGAATTTGTGAGCTCGAATAAGTCGGTTTTTTTAATTTTTGTGCATATTTAAAAAATATAAACCGGAAAGGGTTTTATTTTGAAAAAAATACTGGTTTTATCCTATTATTTTCCGCCAATGGGAATGGCTGGGACCCAAAGAGTGGTAAAATTTGTAAAATATCTTCCGGAATTCGGTTGGCAGCCTACGGTTCTCACTGTACTACCCGTGACCTACTGGGCAAATGATGAAACATTACAGGATGAGATAAAAAATATAAAGGTCATTCGGACCGAGTCTCACGATCCCCAAAGGGTGCTGCATCGTATTGCGGGACAGCGCAAGCAGGAACGGTCTGTTGCTCCAGGCAAGGTAGGAGTTTTGCAAAAGATCAATCGCCGTGTTTTGCCCTATCTTATTATACCTGACAGTAAAATATTGTGGAAACGCTTTGCGGTCAAAGCAGCAGGTGCTTTGCTTAGGCAAGAATCTTTTGATGCTGTTCTGACCACATCGCCTCCTCATTCCGTTCATTTGATCGGTGCCGCCATCGCCAAAAAACACAGTCTCAAATGGATTGCCGATTTTAGGGATGCCTGGTCGGGAGGTGTTGTGGTGAACGAACCAACGGTCGTACAAAAATTTCTGAATAAATTTTTACAGAAAATAGTGGTTAACCGAGCCGACGCTGTGAGCAGCGTAACGCCGGGTATTCACCGGGCGTTAAAAAGTTGCTCCGGCGATTCGAGTAAATTTTTTCTACTTCCAAACGGCTATGATGAAGCTGATTTCCCAAAGCCACAACGGAAAAACAAAAATCGTTTTGTGATCTGTCATTGCGGTTCCATTACCGAGTTCAGCCACCCCGATGCTTTGCTGAAGGCTCTGAATATTTTCAAGTTGAAATATCCCGATCTGGTTGGAAAAATTTGTTTTGATTTTGTCGGATACGACACCCTGGGCGATTTTACCCAGAAGATAAAACAGTACGGATTTGATTTTTTTAACTATGCCGGTTATCTCCCCCACCGGGATGCTTTGCAGCATCTGGTAAATGCCGACGGATTGCTGCTGACGGCGGTGTGGAATAAAAAAGCTGATTTTATTCCCGGTAAAATTTACGAGTATATGGGTGCGCAAAAACCGATATTTGCCATTACCAATATACCGGATACAATAGATATGCTAAAAAATACCAACAAGAGTACGATTGTCGATCCTGCCGATTTCGGAGGTATTGCTGATGCTTTATATAAATTTATTAACCGCAGTTGGCAGGATGCAGAACCGGATATTCTGATAGATAAATTTACACGTAAAGCACAAACTGCCAAACTGGCACAAATATTGGATAAACTGATAGATCAAAGTATGGAATAGGATGATGGAAAAGTTTTATTGTTGGATATGGATAACTATTTTATTTTTTTCGCAACAAGTTTTAAAGGCACAGGATTATGCGTGGCCGACTGATGCCAGTACCGCCATGACCTCCTCATTTGCCGAATCCCGTCCCGGGCGTTTTCATGCCGGGCTTGATGTAAAAACCTGGGGCCAGGAGGGATATGATGTGTATGCCGTCCGCCCGGGGTATGTTTCACGCATACGCGTGTCGCCCTTTGGTTACGGCAGAGCGATTTATCTGACGCTCGATACGGGTGAAACGGTCATTCTTGCTCATTTGCAGAAATTTAATGAGGAAATTGAGGAATATATCTATGACCGCCAGATAAAAGACGGTAAATTTCAGGTCGATCTTTATCCTGCTTCCGGCAGATTCCGCTACGCCCAAGGGGCGTTACTCGGTTATACCGGTCAAACGGGTATCGGTTCGCCGCATTTACATTTTGAAATTCGGGATAAAACCAACCACCCCTTTAATCCTTTGATGTGCGGCTACAAATTACACGACACGGTTTCACCGGTTATCACAAAAATTTCCGTTACGCCCATGGACGGCTTTTCCACGGTGGATGGCGATTGGCAGCCGGTAATTTTCAATACCGTTCCTATATCGGCCGGGAAATATATCATTAAAGATGCCGTGCATGTTTACGGCAGGATAACCTTTGGTGTTTCCGCATATGACCAGATGGATGGTATATCGAATAGATTTGGTACATATATCAACCGCTTTTTTGTCGATAACCGGCAGATATTTTCCGCCTGCTATGATAAGTATGCTTATTCCGAAAACCACTGTGCCAATTTGGACAGAAACTATAGACTGCGCATGCTGGGCAGAGGGCTTTTTTACCAGCTTTTCCGTGATGATGGAAACGATCTTCCGTTTTACGATGGCGAGTCCTCTTATCACGGTATGTTGAATTTTTTATCCCAGAAAGATACTCAACTGCCGGACGATATCCGTTCCCTCTGGCCGTCGGATCTGGTTACCTTTGGTCCTGGCCAGCACGAGTTCGAGATACAAATAAGCGATTTTTGGGGCAATACCAGTACGGTGTCGGGACGGTTAATTGCCGTTCAGCGCGCTGCTTTAACAGTAGCCCAAGAAAAAGATAATACGGACGCGGATCTTGTTATCAAAAGCGATATTCCACAATCGGAATGTACGCTGTATGTAACCGACGGGAACAATACAAAAACAAGACAATATGTAAAAAAGGATACCACAGGCGGTTTGTTAACACCACATCTGTTTCCTTTTAAAATTCCTTTATGGGATTCTGCCGGTCCCATGACCGTCAAAGCCGTTACCCGCGACCGTTTTGGTTTCGAATCCATGCCGGCTTTTTATCTTTTGGGAGAAAGCGCCATCAATACGATGGATGTTCAGGTGTCCGTTCAGTATGAGTTTTATGATAATTATATCCGGTTTGGTATTCGTTTCTCCGATGCGGTGTCTGTTGAAGCTGTGGATGTATGGGAAAAAACCGGCCGGGCTGTCCCCGTTACTTTTGTGGCCGAGAACATTAGCCGCTACTACGGTGTTTGTTCCCGTTTACCGCAAAACGACGGTCCGCTCATTTTGGATATCCGGTTTGTCGCCCGCGATGGTTTGAAAAAATCGCACCGGGAAATTTTGCCGTTTTTTGCCGTTAAAAAAAATCAAAGCAAACGGCTTCGCACAATGGATGTTCGCTGTTTTTTTGATTTCGATCCGCAATCTTTGTACAAGGACAGCTATGTAACCACGGCAGTGGATTCTATTTCACTCATTGGTTCCGACCGGGTGAGTCATCTGTATTCCATCGGTCCGGTGACGGCACCAATCTACAGAGGATATAACCTGTCCATCGCTATTCCTCCCGGCGATTCACTTCCGGAAAAGCTTGCAATTTACTATTTGACCGACGGAAACAGATGGATTTTTCAGGGCAACCGGTTCCAGCCTAAATCCGGGCTGATATCGGCCTACATTGGAGATTTCGGCACTTTCGCCCTGGTGCGAGATACCACACCCCCGGAGGTCCGTTTTTTATACCCGGCCCATAATTCGCACATGAACAACAAGAAGCCCAAAGTCTATGTCGTATTCAAAGACGACCTGTCGGGTGTCAGCGGTGAGAACAATATGCAGCTGTTTTTGGACGGCCAAAAGCTTATCGCTGAATATGATCCGGACAAGCGAACCCTGTTTTGTCAGGTCCGCGAATCCCTGACCGTGGGCCGTCATCTGTTAAAGTGTCATATCAGGGATCGCAGCGGCAATGATATGGAGCGGACGCATGTGTTTTTTATTGATTGACAGTTTGTATTACTGGTTTGTAGTACCGGCTTGTCGTACCGGCTTTAGCCGGTAGGGTGCGTTTCCATTTTTATTCTTGCCTCGAAAACAATTCAAGTGCCTGAACCGCACCAAATTGACATACCGGTTCCTGAGATTTTCTGATTGAACAATCATATCATATCGATCTTGTTGATCCCGAATAAAATTTTGGGGGATACCCTGTAAAGAATAACTCTTGATTTTTTCAGAAATGTTCAATAATTATAGGCACAGATTGGAATCACCTTTCTTTTGCAGGGGATATAATATGAAACGACTTTTAACTGTTGTTCCGGTTCTTCTTATCATTACGTCATCTCTTTACTCCCAGATCGGCGGACGAACTCAGGTTGCCGTCATGAATCTGGATGCAAGCGGTATCGATCAGGCAGCCATTATTGCCCTGTCAGACCGGCTGCGTTCCGAGTTATTGAATACCGGCCGGTTTGATGTGATGGAAAGAGACAGAATGGATGAAATTCTGAAAGAACAGGGATTTCAGCAGACCGGCGCCTGTACCAGCACTGAATGCGTGGTGGAGGTGGGTCAGATGCTTGGCGTGGAGCGCATGATTGCCGGCAGTGTGGGCAAGGTGGGACGCATTTACACCGTTTCGGCCCGTATGATCGATATTGAAACCGGGCGTATCATGCTTTCCAAAACCGAGGACTGTGAATGTCCCATTGAAAAGGTACTAACCACTTCGATTCGCAACATTGCCCTGAAACTGGCGGGGTTGGCGCCGGGACAGGTGCTGGCCGGCGAGCCGTTGCCCATGGTGGTTGAGGGAAAGGGTAATTTCTATTTAAAATCGGAACCC
Organism: Candidatus Zhuqueibacterota bacterium; assembly: GCA_016931775.1. GTDB lineage: Bacteria > Zhuqueibacterota > Zhuqueibacteria > Residuimicrobiales > JAFGEC01 > JAFGEC01. The sequence goes on from JAFGEC010000380.1 coordinate 5,244, forward strand.
GGCGGTGCGGCGGTTTACATTGACAATAAAAAAATCGAAGGTGTCACACCTTTAATGGTGGAAGGCGTTCAGGCCGGTATGCATATTATCCGCATGGAAACCGATCAACATACCGGTTCAGAAACCGTATTTCTGGAAGCCAATGAATTCAAACGTCTGGACCTGGTTCTGTCCCGTGCCAAAGGTGCGGTTACCGTCATATCACAGCCTTTGGAAGCCGAATTGTTTGTAGACAATGTAACCCGCGGCATAACACCCATCACCGTCTCTGATCTGGATGCCGGTGAGCATATACTGCGTATCGTCAAGGAGGGCTATACGGATTATATGGAACGGGTTTCAATTAAAGGTGATGAAATTACCCGCGTTCAAGCGGAATTAAAACAATGGTCCTATTTAACGATCATTTCGTCACCGTCCGGAGCGGAGGTGTATTTGAACAATAACCTGCAGGGAGAAACGCCGCTGCAGAGGGAAAAGATAGAGCCCGGATCATATGATGTGAGCGTACGGTTACCGGGGTATGTGACATGGTCGCATACGGCTGTATTTGAGCAGGGGCGAACGGTCACATTCAACGCAAATCTGGTCCAACCCTCCACGCTGCAAATCACTTCCGATCCCGCCGGTGCGGAAGTTTACGTGGATGGTGAACGGTACGGCGTGACTCCGGCCACGCTGAAGGATATGATGCCGGGGACACGGAAAATCCGGTTGACCGGGGAAATGTATGAGGACTGGCTGGGTGCGGTGGAGCTGGAATCCGGCGGCCGGCAGACAGTGCATGCCGATCTGGTGTTAAAAAAGGGAACGGTCATCGTTCAGGCAGACGGACCAAATGCCATGGTTTTTTTAGACGGACGCGAGTGTGGAAGAGCACCGCAAACGATTCTAAATGTCAATTACGGCCGTCACACCGTGCAGGTGAAAAGGGCGCTGCATCAAACGTGGGAAAAACAATTCGATCTGGCGGAAAAAGGTCCTGTTTATTTGCACGCCGAACTGGTCATTGCAATGACCCGGTTGAATATTACAGGTGAGCCGAAAGGCGCGCACATTTTTCTCGACGGTAAACCTGCCGGGCAACTGCCGCTGGAAAATGTCGAGGTGATGCCCGGTTCCCATTCCGTACGTGCAATGTGTGCGGGCTATGAAAGCAGCGAACGTATCGTTGGCTGTTCAGCGGATCAAATCCAGAATTTAGAAATTGTGCTCAAGGCCAAGACCCGGAGCAAAGCTCTTGCAAGATCGCTTTTATTCCCCGGCCTGGGCCAGAAATATTCCGGACATTCTGCCCGCGCTGTTTTATATCCTGTTCTGGAGATAGCAGCAATTAGCGGTGTATTTTGGGCGAATTCTCAATACAACAATACCATTGAAGAATATGAATCGATTCGGCTGGATTACATGAACGCTGTAAATGACCAAGATATAAAAAACACATGGAAAAATATGAAGGATAAATATGATGGCATTGAAAAGTGGGGAAAAAACCGAAATATATTTATTGTTACAGCAATCGGCCTGTGGATGTGGAACGCCTGTGATGCGTTTATATCCGGCCCGGAACCGAAAAATGCCATCCAATTCGGTAAAATGGATATCAAGCCCGGCGTATGCTATCATCATGAGAAGGATGAAATAGCCATTGGATTGACTGTTAATTTTTAAATGAATTTTTTTTTAAACCTGTTTGAGGGCTTTACCTTCAACAGGATAAATATGGGAGCCTAAAAGAATGATGAAAAGCATGAAAATAATCCTTGTTGGCAGTTTGTTCTTTTTATTTATTTATACCAGTTGCAAAGACAAGCCAACCCAGCCGCAGCCGGTTAATCCTCTGGATGTAAACAATATGGAGACCGGCGGTGACCCGTTTCAACTTCAGGCAACCATTGCTGATGGCGGTGTTTTACTCAACTGGTCAAAAGTAAATATAGAATCAGTGCAGGGATACAACGTTTACCGCAGCGAAGATGAGACAACAGGTTATACGAGTTTAAAAAAAGTCTCAGGCACGACGTCTTATACTGATGTGACCATCAAAAACGGCCACAGTTACTGGTACAAAGTAGCGGCATATAAAACAAGCGGACAAGAAAGTAATCCGACCAATGTGGCTGCCGTCCGTGTTAATGCTAAACCGATGATTGCAATAAATGGCAATGATGAATATTCAGAGACGCGTAACGTGAGCTTGACAATTTTGGCCTCAACGGCGGCGCAAATGTGGATCAGTAATAATGCTCAATTCTCCGATGGAAACTGGGAAAGCTACAAAACCACGAAAAACTGGACGCTTTCCACAGGGGAAGGCAGAAAAAACGTGTATTTGAAAGTAAAATACAGTGATGACACGATTTCAGATATATCATCGGATGACATATTACCGCAGCCGATGCAGCCGTCGATCGTGATCGCAAACGACAGCGTGTATACAAGCAGGCGGAATGTTGTATTGAGCCTGACCGCACTTGGAGAAAACCTCACCATGAAGGTCAGCCAGGATTCCAATTTTATTGGTGTATCCTGGGAGAATTTTGCTGCATCTGAAAATATTACTCTATCTACGGGTGAAGGACCCAAAATTGTCTATGCAAAATTTAAGAATGATTTTGAGATTGAATCAAAAATAATTACCGACGATGTAATATTAGACATGACTGCCCCCACGGCAGATTTTAGCGTTACCCCAAATTACGGCATTGTCAATGAAACCAATTATTCATTCGATGCTTCCGGTAGTCATGATGCCTACCCAGTTTTGCTGCGCTGGGATTGGGAGAATGACGGCAGCTTTGATACGGACTGGTTAACCGATAAAACAACAACGTATCAATATTCGGTCGGCGGCGGTAATAAGACGGTAAAGCTGGAAGTCAAAGACGGTGCCGGCAATACCAACAGCACAAGCAAACAGATCTATATAAACACCCGTCCCGTGGCATCTTTTACGGTAACCCAGGATAAAAATAATTATAAACTTTATTATGTTGACGCTTCATCATCATCTGATTTTGAAGACGGTACAAACCTCGAGTATCGATGGGATTGGGAAAATGACGGGACCTGGGACATTAATTATAATACCACAAAAACGGCAAGCTATCAATATACTGACGACGGTGATAAAACGATAAATCTGGAAGTTAAGGATACAAAGGGTCTTGCTCATTTAACCGAAACTGATATTACTACTGTTCGATTGATCGTCACTGATATTGACGGCAATGTATATAAAACCGTCAAGATCGGCGATCAGTGGTGGATGGCGGAGAATCTAAAAGTCACAAAATACCGCAACGGCGATCCGATCCCCAATGTGACAAGTAATAGTGAGTGGGCGAACTTGACAACGGGCGCGTACTGCAATTACGATAATAATGACAGTTACGTTTCGACGTACGGCCGGCTGTACAACTGGTACGCGGTGAACGACAGCCGCGGCCTGGCGCCGGCAGGCTGGCATGTGCCCACGGATGCGGAATGGAAGCAGCTTGAGATGTACCTCGGAATGAGTCAATCGGAAGCAAACGAAACCGGCTATCGAGGCACCGATGAGGGGGGCAAGTTAAAGGAAACCGGGACCGGACACTGGTCAAGTCCCAATACCGGTGCGACCAACGAAAGCGGCTTTTCCGGTCTGCCCGGCGGGTACCGTTTCCACGATGGTACGTTCAACGTTGTCGGTAGCTCCGCCTACTTTTGGTCGGCTTCTTCAGCTTACAGTGGCTATTACGCTTGGTACCGGCCCCTGTATTGCAATCGTTCAGACGTGTACCGCAGCGGCAACTATGTGCAGGACGGTTTTTCCGTGCGCTGCGTCCGGGATTGACTATTTGGCTATTTGACTATTTATCGGAGTATAATTTTGCAGGAAGCAGAGGAATTGAGACGCGAGTTGGTTTAAAATATGACAGGGTTCGGGGCGAAGCCCCGGCGAAAATTTTTTTTGAGTTTAAAGTTTGTAAAGTTATAAAGTTCATAAAGTTTTAAAGTAATTGATGTATGGCAAAATACGATGAATTACCGGTATATAAAGCAAGTTATGACTTGCTGCTGAAAATTTTAAATTTACAAAGGATTTTTCCAGAGAGTATAAATACACGGTCGGAGAAAGCCTGAAAAAAGAGACGCTGGAACTGATTACTCTCATCTACCGCGCCAATACCAAAATGGATAAACGGGAAACGTTACAACTCGCACGGGAAAAAATAGAGGTCGTTCGTCTGTTTGTGCGGCTGATGAATGATTTAAAACAGATCAGTCTGAAAAAATTCGTTCAGGTCAATCAAAAAGTTGAAAGCGTCTCGCGTCAGTTGACGGGATGGCAGAAATCAGTTAAAAGTTGAAAGTA
>JAFGEC010000381.1 GCA_016931775.1 Candidatus Zhuqueibacterota bacterium
TATTATCCCCTGCGGATTGGTAGAACCAAATTTAGTAAATACAAGGATTACCGCCCTTACAAAATTTTTTATAACCGGAGCCATTTGTATCAATTACACAGACATAAAATTGACTGTTTTCATATTGTGTAAATATAATGTTCTTGTCATCCGGGAAAAATTTTGGTTCAAAATTGGCTCCTGTTTTCAGAATAATTTTTCTTTTATTTGTATTTAAATGGATAAGATGAATTTCACGAACGCTCTCTTCTATTGGGACGTTATAGGTCCTTTCTGTTATAAATAAAATTTTATCCCCATTGTGAGAATACGATGGTGTTGTGGCAAATACGTTATTATTGTTGCTCATGTTCATCTTATTACTACCATCAATATTCATTGAAAATATATCCCAATAACTTTCCCATAAAATTTTACTTCCGTCAGGAGAAAATGTAGGATTGATATTCCACTCCGAATCAGTCAATTGCTGTATATTTTTACTATCCAAGCTAACCATAAATATATTTGTTTTTTGATCATGATCAGATACATATATGATTTTATCACCTCGCGGAGTGAACATGGGATTCCTATGCGGGCCATAATCGGTTAATATTTTATATTCCTTACCATTAATATCTGAGAGAACTAAATAACTGCCGTGATCGTCTTTGTGCGAGCAAAAAACTACAGATTGATTGTCTGGCGATAAAGATGGTTGTGAACACATTTCGTTTTCATCAGCAATTTTTCTGACACTTTTACTATTTAAATCCATAACGGTTATGGCAGAATAATCATACATCAAACCACCACTAGGATATCGATTTATATTGGCTTGAGTCTCGTATATCAGTAATCTACCATCATTTGAGATAGATGGATTATTGTTATCTTCTTGATCAAAAGTTAATTGCGTTTTGTATGATCCATCATAATTCATCTTATATATATTACCATCGGCAGAAAAGAATATGCCATGTGGATCAATCGAAAGTTCAGAGTCAACAATTCGACTGCAGAATATGGTAATCGAAATGCAGATAGGTAAAGCGAATATTCTTTTCATAATTTCATCTCAACTTTATAGGTTCTAATGTTGATCATCATTGGTTCGATGTACAAAATGAAATTTTACAAAAACTGTGATCCCATAAAAAATAAAAGTCTCAAAAAAAGGGCGGCATTTCGACCCTGCGCATAATTAAGTCAGAGTATTATTTATTCCAAACATTTTGATTTACTCAGATCGTATCTCAAATATATTAGAGTAATCACTGAATGGTACTATTTCTTCTACCCCTTCGGTTGAATTATAATAATCAATTCTTAATCTATACTTTCCAGTTTCTTCTTTATAATTATCGATATATAGGGTAGCGTTAATGGCATAGGACTTTAATGGCTCGATGGGGATAAATTCTGAACCTTCAATTGCCATTCCCAATAATTCTGATTCATACCATTTATTATCGGAAATATTCAACCTTTCAAGTCTGCCTGCCGAATTTCCAGCAAACAGTATATATTCACTCCCACCGTAGAAATCACCAACTCGAGAATAATATGTATTTTTTGAATGATTTTCAAGTTCGCCTTGAATTACGATAAGTTTATTCCCTTCGCTTTGTTGCCATGTGTATATTGATTTACCGGTTTTTAACGTTAGTTTCCTATATCCAGAATCAGGATTCAAAATGCTTTTCTCTTTTTTACAGACAGTAATTATTAAAACCATTATTAATGATAGGATCATGAAATATTTGAACATAGTTGCCCCACTTTATAAATATTATGCTCGAACAGCAATCACAAAGACACCATCAAAGACAACTGCTGTATGGTGTAAACCACCGGAAAAATCTCCACCATGCCGGTGGGAGGGATGAGAAAATCCGTAAAAGCCGCAGCATCCATGATCATATCCTCCCAGAAAAACATCTGCCGTTCGACGAGCCCCTGCCCCAGCAGGGCATTGATGGAATACTGCAGGGTTATTTGTCCGGTTGTGAAGGAAATCCCGCCGGTTAACACCGTTTCATTCCACACCCGTTCCGGTTTGATGATTTGCTGTGTCTGCCCGATAATATTGTGCTGATAATAATCGTATTCATAAAAACAGCTGGATGCCCCCGTTCGCAGGATGATATTCTTGTTAACGGCCATTTCCACCCCGGCCCGGATCATTTTGTTCCTGAAGGTGTAATTGTTGCGCATGGTGATGTCGCCTTTGTGAATAATTCTGCCGTCCCATAATACATCACCTGCTTCCGCTTCCACCCAGGTCTTGGTATCGATGGGCTGGTATATCATGTCCAGGGCAAAGGTGGTTTTGTCCTGGATCCATTTCAAGCCGAATCCGACGTTGAACGCACTTGTCGTGCCGGGATCGCGCGGAATTCCCATGACAGGGTAATCGGGTATTTTGGGATGCTTTTTCCAGTTACCCGTAAACAATATACCAACCGTCAAATTCTCGGTGAAATTCTTTATCACATCGGTTTGTATCAACCGGCCGTTGTTTTGATCCCTGTTGAATGTGTTTTCCGTCCTTTGCTCTGCTTTAAACCAGTGCTGCATTCCCAGCACATTGAACCGTGTTCCGAAAAACGGAAAACTCAAACCGGCCCGCAGTGCTTTGGCCTCTCCCTTTTGTTTGAGATTGAATTCGCCGGGATACAACCGGTCGACGCCGTCGATACCGCGGATTCTGGTATAATTTGCCCCGACGCCAATGTTTATCGATGTTCCGGGAAGCCGCACACCAAACAACGCTGAAAGAGGCATATTTTCCGCTGCAAAATTTTGCTCCTCGGAACTGTTGGACGAGAGCCACTGCCATGATAATGCCGCACCGAAATACAATAGTTTGTTTACGTACAGCCCTCCCATGGGAACGGTCAAAATATGCGACCGGTTCTCTGTTTTGACAATTCCCCATTGGCTCTCCGGTACGTACCTGAACATTTCCTCCTGGCTGTTACTCCAACTGTACCTCTTGGGCGCCGTGAAAAACAGACGGAACGAATCCAGTTCCATTTTCGCCGGATTGATAAACACATCCTGCAGTATATCCGGTAAAGCAATGCTTACATCGCCCATTCCGTCCCTGGATGACGGGATCACGGAAAACTGGTCGGCGGATACCAGGGGCAGCGTTTTTATCTGAATGATTTGCGCTGCGGCAAATGAAACACATATAACGGTCAGACAAACTGCCAATTTGATTTTCTTCATGTGTCCTCCGGACTGATGGATTAAAATGTTATTATTTTTACCCTGAAAAGCAGATCGGATTTTTTGTTGCTTTACAATTGTCGATGGGACTCTCACATTCTGTCTCCGTTTTTTATGCAAATTGTATACCAAAATTATATAAAAATCTTAAATTGTAAATATTGAATTTAAGCGGTAGGATTGGGCAGGATGGCGCCATTTTTTTCAAAAATTTGATAAACGTGTCAAATTTTCGAAAACTGGGGGTATTAAAATATCGTTTTTGTGAAAATGTTAATGCCGTTCCATAATAGCCCGCCTGCGCAGCTGCTATATATTAAGCTATTTTACATCAACTTGCTACGTGGGCGCATAATTTTTAATTGCTTTACTAACACCTAATGCGCGAGGAAAACATTCATACATTAGTCTATCGCGATAAGTAACTTCTGATACGGCCCTAAAAGCATCAGAATTACTTTGAAAACGGTTGCATCCAGCAATATTCGCATTTCACAACAGACGGTGACCCCGGCACGCTCTTTTTTTTCTCGGGACGAAAATCAAGATTTTTAATCAACGCCGAGTTAGAAACACCCATCAAGCAATCATTTAATCACCGTCATCTTACGCGTCTGCGAAAATTCACCCGCCGTCATGCGGTAGAAATAGATTCCGCTGGGAACCGGCATTCCCGATTCATTGCTGCGGTCCCACGTGACAAAATAAACACCGGCGGTTTTTTGCTCCGCTACCAGAGTGCGCACCAACCGGCCTCCGGTATCGTATACCCGAATCGATACATATCCGCTCTCCGGCAGTTCGTAACGGATTCGCGTGCTGGGATTGAACGGATTGGGATGGTTCTGGTGCAAAGCATATGACAGAGGTATGGCATTATATTCCACGCCTACCGGAGCGTGCAAGGTGGATTTTCCGTCGGTGCTGATATCCTGTAATTTATAATACCAGGTACCGTTTTGCGGCGGCTGATCCTGATATTCATATAAATATCCGCCTGTCGCATTTCCCCGGCTCGCTATAAGCGCCGGATTCATTTTTTCATATCCTTCTTCCGGCCGGGAACTGCGGTAAAGGTTAAATCCGGCATGGTTGATCTCGGTTCCCGTTTGCCAGGTGAGGATGACAAAGTTATTGATCGCCGTCGCCGTAAAAGAAACCAAAGTCACGGCAATGGGCTGTTGTGTGAGTGGAATGTTGTTGTTGATAATAACGGGATCGCCGGGCTCCAGAACCAGGGTCATGTAATACGGATTGTCTCCGCAATTATAATTGGTCATTGTCATACTGGCACCGTCACGGCTGCCCAGGCCGACCACCAGCGGATTCGGATCTGTGGGATTTGGATCCAGCGGATTTGCCTGAGGTGGACAGAGCGCGCTGGGGACAAAACCCGCAGGCGGAGTGTAGGTCAGGATATAGGTGCCGGCCTGTGCTATGGTAAACTGGTAAAATCCGCCTGATCCATCCTGAATGATATTGACGCCGGTCGATGGTGTGATCGAAATCGTACCGCCGGTAATGATGCCGCCGGTATTTTCGTTGTAAATCCA
>JAFGEC010000382.1 GCA_016931775.1 Candidatus Zhuqueibacterota bacterium
AAATTACAAAGCCGATATCAAAGTAATTCATTTAGTAAAGGTCTGTAAGTCATTAAATTTCAACAGGTGTTTTATTTTAGGTTGACGTCAATGCGCCAGGCGGGATTGGGTCGCTAATAACAAGGAAAGCTACGCTTTCCATACCCCCGGTTACTCACATATTACCATAAAATACAGTTTTTATTTGACAATCCGGTTTTTAGTTTTTATATTATTTTATCATTTTAACCTTCCGAAAAACACTGAAAAGCCAAGGATAACGTTGTTTTTTATTTAAAAAATAAAATTTTAAACCTGCCTGTATAAATATCACGGTATTGGAGAAACTATGAACCGACGCCGATTTCTTAATTCTCTGGCATTGATAACCTGTACACCGGCATTAGCTATTCACGCCGGCAAACCAATAAAAATTAAAGACATCTTGATTTACCGCCTTTCCGCTACACGGAATATTGAAAAAGGCTACCGCTGGCAGCATCAGGTACAACCGTTGCATATCTATCCGGAATATCGTCCTCTTCCGTTTGAGCAAAAATCACCCGGGGAGGGCGGAACATCTACATATTCGGCTAATTACTTGCATATTCTAACGGATTCGGGGCCGGAAGGTGTATACGGCCCCATCGATGAAGAGGCCGTTATAGTGGTTAACCGGCAGCTCAAGCCCTTTCTCATCGGCCAGGATCCGTTGGCTATTGAGGAATTGTGGGATAAAATGTACCGTCTTAACCGGCATTCACGGGCCGGTCACTTTATGATGGGTATCAGTGCGGTGGATAACGCACTATGGGATTTACGCGGCAAATATTTTGGCGTTCCGGTGTACCGGCTGCTGGGTGGATCGGCACGGGAAGCGGTGGATGTGTATGGCAGTTGTTTGGGTTATTCCGTCGAACCTGATGCGGTTCGGCAGAAATGCATCGAGTTGAAAGAACAGGGGTACGTCCGGCAAAAGTGGTTTCTGGCTTATGGTCCGAGTGACGGCCCGGAAGGAATGGTTAAAAATGTTCAGTTGGTAAAGAATCTGCGTGAATCTCTGGGTGGAAAAGCGGATATTTTTTTTGATGCTTATATGGGCTGGGATCTGAATTATGCCGTTCTTTGGGCCAAACAGGTGGAAAAATACCGGCCGGGTTGGATCGAGGAGGCTTTCTCGCCGGAAAAACTGAGCAGTTTTGTCGAATTGTCACGTAAAACATCAATTCCCGTGGCTACGGGAGAACATTTTTACGGCCGCTGGGAAGTGGAACGTTTTCTCGATGCCGGCGCCATAAAGGTTGTTCAGGCTGATCCGGAGTGGTGCGGCGGCGTCAGTGAGCTGGTAAAAATTGTCACGCTGGCTTCGGCCAACGACGTGCATGTAATACCGCATGGCCACAATCTGCACGCCGCTTTGCATGTCATTGCAAGCCAGTCACCCATGACGTGTCCGTATGGAGAATACTTGATTCAGAAAATGGAACAATATTACATGTTTGAAAAATGTCAACTTTTACCGGTCAACGGTCAGATTCAGTTGTGTGATCAACCCGGCTTTGGGATAGAATTTGAAAATTCAGTCATAGAACAGAAAAAACTGATTGAAAGTTAATGTTGCTGTAGAATCGATTGATTCATATAATCACTAATTTTTTTGTGCCGCCGATACTCCGGAAAGGAATTTTTATGCCGTCTTCTTACATTCTCGCGCTGGATCAGGGAACCACCAGCTCTCGAGCCATTTTATTCGACAGACAGTGTAAAATTGTAGCCACCGCGCAGCAGGAATTTAAGCAATATTATCCAAAGCCCGGTTGGGTCGAGCACGACGCCGAAGAAATATGGCAAACCCAACTCAAAGTCGCACGAGAGGTGCTTGGAAAAATCTCGCCGCAACAGATTGCGGCTATCGGCATCACCAATCAGCGTGAGACCACGGTGGTATGGGATAAAAGGTCCGGAAAACCCGTACACCACGCGATCGTTTGGCAGTGCCGGCGTACGGCGGATATTTGTGAACAATTAAAACAGCAGGGATTGGCCGAGTACATACAAAAAAATACCGGACTGGTTATCGATGCATATTTTTCCGCCACAAAAGTCAAATGGATTCTTGATAACGTCCCTGGAATCCGTGAAAAAGCGGAAAACGGTGATCTGTTATTCGGCACCATCGACTCCTGGCTGGTTTGGAATTTAAGTGGTGGAGAATTGCACGTGACCGATTATACCAATGCCTCCCGGACGATGCTGTACAACTGCCGCAGTCTGGGATGGGATAAAAAACTCACTAAAGTTCTGGGGATACCATTGTTTATGCTGCCTCGGGTTATGCCGTGCAGCGCAGTTTACGGAAAGACCGCCGCAGATCTGTTCGATGCGGAAATTCCTATTGCCGGTATGGCCGGAGATCAGCAGTCCGCGTTATTCGGACAGGGCTGCTTTGACTCCGGTGATGCCAAAAATACATACGGCACCGGCTGTTTCCTGGTTGTCAATACCGGAGAAAATTTCATTTTCTCCCGGAACGGATTATTGACCACCATCGGATTCGGTCAGCAGGACAAGGTGGAATACTCTCTGGAAGGCAGCGTTTTTGTAGCCGGTGCCGCCATTCAGTGGCTCAGAGACGAATTGAAATTGATCGGCAGTGCACCGGAATGCGACCGGCTGGCGGAAGCCGTGGCGGATAGCAATGGTGTTTATATGGTTCCGGCTTTTACCGGTCTGGGTGCGCCGTACTGGGACATGTACGCCCGGGGTACGATTGTCGGCCTTACACGCGGAGTAAATCGAAACCACCTGGCCAGGGCCACCCTGGAAGCCATCGCTTACCAAACCCGCGATGTTCTGGAAGCCGTTCAGCAGGACGCCGGCATGTCGATAGACGTTCTCAGGGTGGACGGCGGTGCGGCCGTCAGCGACTTTCTCATGCAGTTCCAGGCGGATATTTTGGGAATTCCGGTGGAACGCCCAAAAATTATCGAAACAACTGCGCTTGGCGCGGCATTTTTGGCCGGTTTGGCGGTGGGATTCTGGAAAAATGAAAAAGAACTGACGGCGATTCGAAAAATTGACCGGATCTTTGAGCCATCATTTTCCCGGTCAAAAAGGGAGGAACTGTACGGTGGGTGGAAAAGGGCGGTTGAACGTGCCAGGGGGTGGGAACGGAAATAGTACAATGCACGCTGATACGTCTGGGTTTGGACCGGATGATCTTGCAAAAATAAAAGCTGCTTATACGATAGAGGTTACATCGGAAATATGAATAAAAAGCAAGGACATATTAGAATGGATCAAAACGCGGTATTAGATACTATCAGAAAATTTAAAGAGATCTTGAAATCAGCAAATATTCATGTTGAAAAATTAATTTTATATGGATCTTATGCCAAGGAAGAGATTTTGGTTACATAAAAGTCTGATATACTCTCAACAGTTATGAAAAAAATTACTTTTATCTTTCGGTAATTTTCAAGAAAACTCCAAGATATAATACAACAAGAGCCAATCCATGCCCGAACTTCCCGAAATCGAAACCATCCGTATGAGTCTTGCCCCGGTTTTAATCGGAAAAACCGTTCAAAAGATCACTGTTTACAAAAAAGAATTACGCTGGACTGTCGATGTCGGTGATTTAAATACATGGGTAAAAAACAGCCGAATTGTCGGGGTAGAGAGGCGGGCGAAATATTTGCTGTTCGAAATGCACAATGGTGCGACTGTCGTGGTGCATCTGGGCATGAGCGGACGGCTGGGACTGTTTGATGAAAACGATACAATGGAAAAACACACCCATATTGTGTTTGATCTGACGCCAACACTGCAGCTTCGCTATCGCGATCCGCGGCGATTTGGGTATATTTTTGTGACACCACCGGGAAAGCTGGAGTTACATCCGCGTATTAAAAATCTGGGAGTGGAACCGTTATCCGGCCGGTTTCATGCAGAGTATGTTTTATCCTTATCCATGTCAAAAAGATCGGTAAAATCAATATTGATGGATGCCGCTGTTGTGGCCGGTGTGGGCAATATATATGCCAACGAAGCGTTGTTTTACGCCCATATCCATCCGGCGAAACCGGTTTGTGAACTCTCTTGCGAAACATGTTCCAATCTTGTCGCCGCGGTTAAAAATGTATTAAATTGTGCCATCGCCAGCGGTGGAACCACACTCAATGATTTCCGCAACGGCAGGGGAGAGCCCGGTTTTTTTCAGCTGGAACTGGCGGTTTACGGTCGTGCGGGAAAACCCTGCCAAAACTGCGGGGCGGAAATTTTACGTGTGGTGCAGAATCAGCGCAGTACGTTTTACTGTCCGGAATGTCAAAAGTAACAAGATCAGTGCGATATATTGTCATAAAATAATGTGAAGGAAATAAAATGAAAAGATACCTGTTATGTGCAGTTTTTTATATCGTAATTTTTTCCTGTTCAAAACCTGTCGACCGGTATACTCAGGTTAAACGGTTCTTTAGTGACACCAGTTTCTGAAATCAGCCGATCCAAGCTGGCAGGGTATATTGCGGGAATGGGATGCGGGAATATGTACGATACCGGTAGAATATTACCGGGTTTTAAGAGTGGGGGAAACGGTGAAAAAAGGAGATGCCCGGTCGCTCACGTATTCGTATTGGGAAAAAGAGTGGGGTATTCATCTCGGAAAAAGAATATGAGCCTACCGGCCATCCGTCCCGTTGTGCTCATAGGCGTCAACTTAAAAAATCCATTGAAATATAAAAACTTTGACCTTCTCTGAATGAAATATTGCGACTTTTTCGGCTTTGCAATCTATTAAATTAATTTTTTGATTTTGCCAGGAACATGATCAACAGGATGTTTCATTCGGAATAACATCAGATAGATTAATCAGTAATACTCGCATCCTGCTGATCCGGTTATTCCTGTCTGATAAGAATAATTAATTTATAAACAATTACTCACATACTGCAAATTTTACAAAATTCTCATTGACTCTGACAAAAATTATTTTTATCATCATAAAACCGGCCAATTCATTGACAAGGAGGTAAGCATGTCGGAAAAAAGTGTAACACGCCGTGATTTTATACGGCGCGGAAGTAAAACCGTCGCCGGTGTGGCGGCGGCGAGTGCCGTTATGAGCAGCACCATACCGGGGAAAGTTATTGGCGCCAACGATCAAATCAATATCGCGGTAGCCGGTATAAACGGCCGCGGCAGGAACCATTATGGCGAATGGTGCAAGATCCCGGGTGTCCATGTGAAGGCGCTTGTGGATCCCGATTCACGTCTTTTCCCCCAACGGACTGCCGAAGTGGAAAAATTACAGGGTAAAAAGCCGCAGACCTTTCAGGATGTGCGCAAAGTGCTTGAGGACAAGGATATCGATGCGATCAGTATTGCCACGTGCGATCATTGGCACGCGCTGATAACTATATGGGCCTGCCAGGCCGGTAAGCACGTCTACGTGGAAAAACCCGCTTCCCACAACATCTGGGAAGGTCGCAAGATGGTGGAAGCAGCCCGAAAATATAACCGAATTGTGGCGTGCGGTATGCAGAACCGCAGCATTTTTGGTGTGCGGAAAGCCATGCAGTTTTTACACGAGGGCAAACTGGGTGATGTCTACATGGCCAAAGGATTGTG
>JAFGEC010000383.1 GCA_016931775.1 Candidatus Zhuqueibacterota bacterium
AGCCGGATGGATGGACAAACTCGCTTCTGATCCGGATAGAAGCCGCCGTTTGGGCCGGGCCGCCCGGCAAAAAGTGGCGAACTATACGACTGAACGGGCCGCAGCAGGAATTCTGCAGGCCATTGGCGTCAGAGCCTGAAAGTTATGGGAACGTTGAACGTTGTACATTATCATCGCAATCCCCATTCCTCCGATTTCAGTTTTGAACGGGTTTTTGCCCTTGTTCGTAAATGTATGCCCACGGATATTTCATGTTCCGCGGTTTTTGCCGCCCGTAAAAGTCAGGGCTTTTTCCCTCGAGCCGTCAACTGCCTTCAGGCCGTCAAGCACCAAAAAGACATCAACCACATCACCGGCGATATACACTATATCGCCGTTTTTTTGCGCAAACGGAAAACGGTTCTGACCATCCACGATTTGTCGTCGCTCCAGAGGTTAAAAGGGATCAAGCGGTTTATTTATCTGCTGTTCTGGTTTTACCTGCCGGTGTGGCGGGTGAACCGGGTGACGGTGATTTCGGAGGCCACGCGGCAGGAATTGATTCAACATGTGCCGTGGGCCCGGAACAAGGTGACCGTGATTCACGATCCCTGTTCGCCGGAATTTATTCACCGGCCCAGGGTTTTTAACACGGAAAAACCGCGCATTCTGCAGATCGGCACACGTCCCAATAAAAATCTGCCAAGATTGGCGGCGGCTCTAAAGGATATCCCCTGTATCCTGGATATTGTGGGGCGGCTGACGGACGAGCAGGGTAAATTGCTGGAGGATTTGGGTCTCGAATACCAACAATCAGCCGATTTAAGCGATCAACAGGTGGTGGAAAAATTCGAGGCTTGCGACATGCTGGCGTTTGTGTCCTTGTATGAGGGCTTCGGTCTGCCGATTCTGGAGGCCCAGGCCACGGGACGTCCGGTGGTGACATCGAATATCCTGTCCATGCCCGAGGTGGCGGGCGGGGGCGCCTGTCTGGTGGATCCGTACAATACAGCGTCGATTCGGGAAGGGATTTTAAAAGTCATTGATGACAAAGAAAATCGTTCACGTCTGGTGGCAGCAGGATTGGAGAACGTGAAACGGTTTTTTCCGCGGGAGATTGCGGAGCGGTATGCGGCGGTGTACAGGGAAATGGTGGAAAAATGAATCGGTGATTCGTATCATCTCGGTGCGAAAAGCCGATAGACGAGAACAATCGGACTGTTGGAGTTAAATAATGAGAGAGCATTACGATTTCAATAAAACGAAGGGACAAAAGAATCCCTCTCATACATCTTAAACAGTTTGATTTTAATTTTCTTCTGTATTATATTGTAGTGATAAGAAAAATATCAATTATAATTGAATATATGATACATTATGCCTAATCGTTTAGCTCAATATTCATGTAAAAAAAGGTGTCTAATAGTGTATAAAGGGTAGAATAAATGAGTGTTCATGATGTCGAAAAAAAAATCAAAGACTTGCCTGAATTTTTAATACCCATCGTTGACGAGTATGTTGATTTTTTGATTTTTAAGTACAAGAGCAAATCACGTCCTGGATTCCGGTTTGATTGGGCCGGCGGATTGGATGACTTAAAAACAAAATATACGTCCGTAGAGTTACAGCACAAATCAACGGACTGGCGATAATGGTTCTGGTTGATACAAATATTTTCCTTGAAATTTTATTAAATCAAGAAAAGAGAGAAAAATGTAAGAATTATCTATCTGAAAATGAAAAATTAAGCATTTCTGATTTTTCTCTTCATTCAATTGGAGTTATTTTGTATCGTAACAATCGGGAAAGGTTGTTTTCAAAATTTATCGCCGACATTTTGCCCAATATTAACCTTCTACATCTACCGCAAAATCAATATCACATGATAAATGATGTAAAATCAACAACCATGTTGGATTTTGATGATTCTTACCAGTTATGTGTGGCCAAATTTTATGATCTTAAAATTGTAACGTTAGATAAGGATTTTGCGGATATAGAAAATTTAAATGTTGAATTCCTTTAATCTGCTGGAAAAAGTTTTAAACTTCGCATATTGATCGTATGTCATTGTTTCAGGCAAATATTGCTTATTTTAAATCACTGGCAGCTGAAATGGATATGCCATATCAAAGTTTGATCAACCTTTATCTTCGAGATTGTGCAGTAAATCATAAAAAGCTTCAAATCAAGTGGGTGCCATAAGCAAAATGCGCCAATTTTTTTCTATTCCCGTTCCCGCATTTCACGAATGATATCAACGATCTCTTCTTTTGTTATATTTATGTTAACCCCTGCAACATCCAAAGGCGATTTGTTATCCGGCACCGGACGTACTGAAAAGTATGATCCATCCTTGCGCTTGATTAAAATTCCTCCCTCTCGTTTGGCTCTGTCTAACAAAGTCGATAGATTTTGACGTGCCTGACTGTATGTGTATGTTGTCATGTCTATATCTCCAATACCGTAATTCCTGCATTTTTGGCTTTGTTTATCAATGCTGCATCCAGTGATAATAAAGGTGCTTTCATGTTGAATGCACAACTGAAAAAATATGCATCATAAGCATATAAATCGTATTTTTGGGAATACTCTAATGCAGTGACCAAAGATGTGTCGTAAAACTGAATTGGTATTTTTTTATACTCCTGTACCGCAATGAGTGCATTTTGAAGGTCAATTCTGTTCCGTTTGAACATCGCCGAAAAAGCATTTCCAATCTCCCAATGTAATGAAAAGGGAGCGATTAATTCCGCCTCTTCAGTGACTTGTATTAATTTATTTTTATGTTTTTCATTTGTTATCACGGCGATGATGACCGATGTATCAACGACAATTTTCAAATTATCATTTATCCTTTATTGTACAATTGTACTATACAATTTAGCAATTTTATCGAAACAATCAAGGGAATTTTTACAAAATTTGTAATATGTGAGTAACCGGGGGAAAACGGTACGACACACCTTCACTCAAATAAACAACAGAGACGCCTTCTCGCAAAAGATATAATTGACGGTGCGTCGCCTTAAACGTCGACTGTCTAAAGTGCGACGCATCGTTATACAATTATTCATAATTTTTGTTAACATCATGCACTCTTGAAGTGAAGATGCGTCGCACTGTGACAAGTTAGTGCAGCGCATTCAAAAAACATCCACGTACAAACCGGATTGCCCTTCGGTTAGTGATATATTACCAAAATTTATTAAACTTATCCTTAAAGGTTTACAATGCCTAAAAAAATAACCATCGGCATCAATGCCTCAAACATCCGCTCCGGCGGTGGTGTGACGCATTTAACGGAAATACTCGCGGCGCTGGAACCAAAGGATTTTTCCATCAAGCGTGTTATCGTATGGGGCTACCGGTATCTTCTGGATAAATGTCCGCAACGACCCTGGCTGGATAAGGTGTTCTGTGAAGAATTGGAAGGTCCGTTTTGGAGACGCTACGGCTGGCAGAAATATCGACTGGAAAAACTGGCACGGGATTGTGACGTTTTATTCGTTCCCGGCGGTGTGTACAGTGGAAAATTCAGGCCGTATGTGACCATGGCGCAAAATTTACTGCCGTTTATGCCTCAGGAAAGACGGCGGTATGGATTGTCAATAATGTTTTTGCGCCTTGTTCTTTTAAAATATTTACAAAAAAATACATTTCGATTTGCCAAAAGGATCATTTTCCCGAGCAAGTCGGCGCAGCAAATCATCTTAACAGGCCAGGATCGAGACACCCACTCCAGCATCGTGCATCATGGAATGGCTCAAAATTTTTATTCGTTACCACGTCCCAATCGGGTTGTAACCCAGGAACGGCCCTTCCGGTTTTTATATGTATCCATCATCGACGTCTATAAACACCAGTGGCACGTGGCCGAAGCCGTAGCAAAACTGCGGCAAAAAGGCCTGCCGGTGGTGTTGGATCTGGTGGGGCCGGTAAATGACAGGGCAAAAATCAGGCTGGATGCAGCCTTGTTTCATCTGGATCCAGACAGCAAGTTTTTGTTCCATCACGGCGCCGTGCCGCATGAAAAATTATACCGCTGGTATCAAAGGGCCGACGGATTTGTGTACGCCTCCAGTTGTGAATCTTTCGGACTCACGCTGCTGGAGGCCATGGCGGCCGGATTGCCGGTGGCCTGTTCGGACAGAACCGCCATGCCGGAAATCCTGGGGGATGCGGGCTTGTATTTTGATCCTGAAGACCCGGAGAGCATCGCTCGGGTACTGGAGGAACTGGTCACCAACGCTAAGTTGCGGGCACAAAAAGCAAAACAGGCGTTCGAGCGGGCGAAAACCTTTTCCTGGGAAAAATGTGCCAGGGAGACGTTTAAATTTATTGTGAAGGTACTGGACCAGGAAATGATCTCGTCAAAAGCTGGAAAAAAGGTTTGAAACCATGTGCGGAATAGCCGGACTTTTAAATATGGGAAATCCGGCCGTGCTGAAAAACATGACCGATATTTTGGCGCACCGGGGCCCCGATGACTGGGGTGTGTGGAACGACAAAAGGGCGGACGGTGGCTTTATCGGCCTGGGATCGAGGCGGCTGTCCATTCTCGACCTGTCGGATGCCGGTCATATGCCCATGGTTTCCAGGGACGGCAATGTGGTTATCGTATACAACGGCGAGGTCTACAATCATCTTGAACTGCGCGAAACGCTGTTAAAAAAGGGCCACCGGTTCCGGTCAGGGTCGGATACGGAAACGGTGTTGGGTTGTTATCTCGAATACGGGCCGGACTGCGTTCACTATTTGAACGGCATGTTCGCTTTTGCCGTGTGGGACCGGAACCGGCAGCGCCTGCTACTGGCAAGGGATCATTTCGGAATCAAACCGTTATATTATTATTGTCAGGGCGACGCGCTGGCGTTTGCGTCGGAATTCAAGGCGTTCAAGTCCGTTCCCAATATTTCTTTCGAGATCGATCCCGGTGCATTGGACCGGTTTTTTACGTTTTTATGGGTGCCGGAGCCGGATACGATCGTTAAAAACATACGTAAATTGCCGCCGGGACACATTGCCTTGTACGAAAAAGGCAGTTTGAGTATCCGGCAATACTGGTCGCTCGAAATTCCCTCCCGCAATACCGTCAAGCCGGTTCCGGAGGAAGAGTTGGAAGAACAGTTACGCCACCGGTTCAAAACCACTGTTCACTCACAAATGCTCAGCGATGTGCCGGTTGGCGCCTTTTTGAGCGCGGGACTGGATTCCAGCAGTATCGTAGCCATGATGGCGAAATCCTCATCCGTTCCGGTGCGGACGTTTACCATCACCTTTCCACCGGGACAGCGCACCGGTGAAATCACCCTGGACGATCCGGCGGTGGCGGCGCGTACGGCGGCGGTGCTTGGCTGTGACCATCAGGAGATCGTTGTCGAGCCGCAGGTTGCCGATCTGTTACCCAAACTGGTTTACCACATGGATGATCCGGTGGCGGACCCGGCGATTATTATGGCCTTTCTGGTCTCGCAGGCGGCAAAACAAACAGCCACCGTCCTGCTGTCCGGGGTGGGCGGAGACGAGATTTTTGCCGGTTACCGTAAATATCAGGCGCATTTTTACGCGCAAAAATATCAACGTATCCCCGGTTTGTTGCGCCGGTTTGTGATTGAACCGCTGGTGAAAGGACTGCCCGGTTTTCGCGGCTCCCGCATAAAAGGACATGTCCGTCTGGCAAAAAAAATGGCTCGAAGCGGATCGCTGCCGCCGGTGCAGCGGTTTCTGACGGACAGTGTGTATATTTCCGAATCCTTTAAAGCCGCGTTGTATTCAGCGGATTTTTGGACGGAAAAACAGAATTTTCAGGATCCCTGGTTGAACCATTTACAGCGATTTCAGGAAACGGGCCAGGGTGATTTTCTCAACCGGATGATGGCCGTGGATATTTCCACGTTTATGGTCAGTTTGAATCTCAATTATAACGATAAAATGACCATGGCTGCTTCCATCGAAGGCCGTGTGCCGTTTCTGGACCGGTTGTTTGTGGAATGGACGTTTGAAAACATACCTTCACATTACAAATTGTTGCACAATCGTCCCAAGCACATTTTGAGACAGGCCATGTCCGGCGTGGTACCGGACGAGGTGTTACGCCAGCGCAAAGCCGGATTCGGCGGACCGGTGGATCACTGGCTGGCCCATGATTTAAAGCCCATGATGAACGATCTGCTGTGCGAATCCAGCATCCGGCGGCGGGGTTTTTTGCAGCCGGCCGCCGTAAACAAAATGATATCCGAACACCTGAACGGCCGGGAGGACCGGTCGCTGCAAATCTGGCAATTGCTGACGCTGGAGTTGTGGATGCGTGCGTTTTTGGATGGAACCTAAAATGACGGAAGAAAAGTTGGATGACCATATCATGGCGAAAAATTCTTGCTTAGAGAGCCAATTTGATTTGAAACGGCCAGAAAAGAACCGGAAATGGAAAAACGGTCAGTCTCATGATTTAATCGAGTTAAAAACAACAACAGATCGAATTATTAAAATTTAAAAATATTGAACTTCTCACCTCAATCCGTAAATTGAATGACCTGTAAAAAACCGTCCCGTCAATCCTGATACAACGACAGATACT
>JAFGEC010000384.1 GCA_016931775.1 Candidatus Zhuqueibacterota bacterium
TATTAAAATACGAATCAATCCTCCCGATAAATTCAGCTTTCCGTCCGGACATACCGCCGGTGCATTTGTTATGGCGACGATGATCAGCGTTTTTTACCCTGCCTGGACGATTCCGGGCTATACGATGGCGTCGGTTATCGGAGTTTCCCGCGTGTACAACGGTGTTCACTTTCCAACGGATGTTATGGCGGGTGTTTTATTGGGTCGTGTCTGTGCAATGTTGGGATTATGGATAAGTTAAGGAACCGCATAATGAAAATCGCCTATTTTACAGAAGCGCTCCCTCCCGTTACCGATGGTGTGAGTAACACACTGGTTCATCTGATCGAAACGCTGCAGTCGGAAAAGATAGATTTTCATTTTTACAGTGCTGCCAAACCGGACGATCGTCCGTGGAGTGACCGGGTTACAAAGGTTGTATCCGTGCCTTTTTTGCTCTATTCGTACTACAAGGTTGGTTTACCCTATTTTGACGGTATTGATTCCCATCTTAATGAATTTAAACCGGATTTGATTCATGTTGTCAGTCCTACGCTTTTGGGGATTTATGGCATCAACATGGCAAAAAAACGCAAAATCCCTGTTGTTTCAAGCTACCATACCCGGTTTGTATCGTATTTTTCATATTATAAATTGCAGGGACTGGAAAAGGTCGGATGGACATTTTTGCAATGGTTTTACGGGCAATGCGCAGCCGTTTATGCCCCCTCACCCAGTGCGAAAAACGAGCTTGAAAGTTACAATATCAATAACGTTGAGCTATGGTGTAGAGGTATAAATCTAGATCGTTTTTCTCCCCGGTACAATGAGCCGGCATTGCGACGAAAAATCGGGATTGCAGATGAAACGCCCATCATTCTTTTCGTCGGCCGTTTGGTGAGAGAAAAGGACCTGGATGACGTGGTTGCCGTCAATAAAATACTTGAGAACAGAGGCCTCAAGTTCAAACAAGTTTTCGTGGGTGACGGTCCTATGCGATCTGAATTGGAATCGCGATTGCCGAACGCTTATTTTGCCGGCTATCAGCACGGAGACGATCTGGCGAAATGGTATGCGACTGCTGATTTGTTCTTTTTCCCTTCCACCACTGAAACATTTGGAAATGTTATTTTGGAAGCTTTTGCCTCGGCTACGCCTGCAGTCGGTGTTTCAAAAGGCGGCGTGCAGGATATCATTCATTCAGGCCGGGACGGTTTCATTGCCCGGCCGAATGATCCGCAGGACATTGCAGATAAAGTTCAAATTTTAATTGAGAACAAAGATCAACGGCTGGCTTTTGCTGAACGGGCACAAAAAACCGCACTGGAATACAGCTGGGATACAATAAATTTACGTCTATTGTCAAGTTACCGGAATCTTGTCGATAAAAATAAAAATATGATATATAAATCGCAGGCCGGTTAAAAAATTTATCCGGTTTCCTTCATCCATAAGGGATAGAAACCGGCTTGTTTTATTAAATTCTGCCGTTCTTTTGTTAATACCCAGTCGATAAAATTTTTCGTATTACCTCTTGGTGTATTCACGGTGTACAGATAGAGATAACGAATAATCGGGTAAGATTCGTTTAAAACGTTTTCCAGAGACGGTTCGATACCATTGATCCTGGAGCGTTTAATACCTGTAGTAAAAGCCATACCTCCATATCCTATGGCGTCTACATTTTGAGCGACTTTGTCAACCACCTGAGCTGTCGTGGATAGTGTGATCGCATCAAGTCGGTAGTTTTTTCCCTCCAGTATATGTTCTTTAAAATAAAAATGTGTTCCAGAGTTAGGATTTCTTGTGTAAATGATAATAGAAGCATCTTTACCGCCGACTTGTGCCCAATTTTGTATCTGTCCGTTAAATATTTTTTGTAATTCCGTTATTGTCAGGTTATTAACCGGATTTTCCGGATTTAGATAAACACTTAACGCATCCTTTCCCACTCTTATGGCGATGCCGACTGTGTTATAATTTTCAGCAATTAAACTGATTTCCTCAGAACGAAGGGGACGTGATGCGGCACAAATATCCACCTGACCGGTGGCCAGGGCGAAAGCTCCGGTAGCGGTACCGCCCCCTTCTGTATAAACGGAAATTCCGGGATTTTCTTTCATGTAAACCTCGGCCCATAATCGCGTTAGCTGCAACATGGTGTCCGATCCCTTAATTTTTAGAATGGCAAGTTTTGGATTTTGTGTTTTTGCACAGGCAATAAATAATATTGTAAAGAGTAAAATGCCTCGTTTCATTCTTTTTTCCTATCTTTTTTCCGCAATGGATTGCAGGCGTGCATGTATGTATTCAGTACCGGGTTTCCATTGCGGAACGGTTTCAGAATTTGCGATTTTAACCGTCAGATCAAATATCAATGAACACAATTGAGCGGCAGCCTGAAAGTTTATTGGTTGATTTGTGTCATCAAAAGGTGTGTGGTAAACGTTCGTTTGCCAAAAATACCACTTATTCAAGGCCTGCTCAACTGAATAATTCGAATAATTAAATCCTTCAACGACAAAGACTGAGGGTATACCTGCTCTAGCAAAAGTTATTTGGTCCGATTTGGAGAATGATTCGGATTCTTCAAAAATCGGTGGGAGGTCTGAAACAAAAAAATCTAAATCAGAAGCCACTGTTTTCAGATCATTTTCAAGTGTCGACATTTTCGAACCTATTCCGATGACATCTTTGAATGTATCTAAAAAGGCAAGGCCGTCAATGTTAATATTAACAACGGTTTTAAAATGCGGCGCAAAAGGGTGATCAATATAATATTGCGAGCCCAATAATCCTTTTTCTTCACCAGTAACGAATAGGAAAATAATCGATCTTTTTAACTCTGTTTGAATCAAGTGTTTCATGATTTCCAGCAATCCTGCCACGCCGGAAGCATTATCGATAACACCATTGTATATGGAGTCACTCTGGACGGGGGGACCAACGCCTAAATGATCGTAATGTGCGGATAGTAAAAGATAGGTATCTTTAAGAAGGGGATCATTGCCCGGCAGCAAGCCGATCACATTGCGTGAAATAAAATCCCTGTTTTTAAATTTACCACGAAAAGCAATGCTGGATTTGAGGGGGAAACTTTTTACACTTCCGGCGGTCTCCATACGATGAACTTGTGTAAATGAATAGTCCGCCTGTTTAAACAAAAGATGGGCCACTTTTGAACTGACAACAAGACTGAGATGTCCCGCCACGGCATAAGCCAGTGTCACATCCTCAAAGGAAAACTCCCTTTTCATTTGGTCCCAATCGGACATTGTTCCGTCGCGCGGGTTCGGCAGTAGAATGCTCCCTCTCGCACCCCGTGAAACAGCAATGCGTTGTTTGGTTTCAGGATATGAAAAGATCGTTAAATGGTCACCCCTAAAGTAACTTGAATCCGTCGATAGCGGTTCCCCGGCCAAGTATACAACGATTTTATCTTTGACATCGATATTTTGGTAATCGTTATAATCATATTCGGGCGCAACAATACCATAGCCGATAAAAATCAGCTCAAGTGGAGACGGTACAAACGTTTGAGCGCCGGTTTTATATAGAAGATAATCTTTCCCCAATTCGAGGGAAATGATCTCATTTTGAGTGAATACCTGCAAACTGGATTCGGGCAATGGCTTGGAGCCATGCATGGGAATTCCCTGAAAATAGGTCTTGTCGTCGCCGATCGGGATTATGTTAAAAGTTTTCATGATTTTCGCGATGTATTGTCCGGCCAAAAATTCCCCATGTGAGCCTGTGGCGCGGCCTTTTAGTGAATCGTGACCAAGGAATTGGATATGGGAACGAATGTTTTGGCAGGAAAAATTTTCAGCGGCTTTCGTATTTGATTTTTCAAGCCACCGGAATTGGCTCAGTTGCACAGGAAACAGAATAAAAAGCAGGGATAGATGTAAAAGGGCGATTTTTCTCATGACGAATTTTATTTTCTTAGCATAATACTTAATTGCCGGCGAAAAAAAGTAAAGCTGCCGCTTCGGTGTCCCCATCTTTTTACGGGAATATTTTGATCTTTGAGCAGGTTTTTAAGACTTTCAGATGCTTTTCTGGTATCAATGTCGGCCTGCAGCAGGAAACCGTAGCTTGCTACGTATTTCTCCTCATTTTTAAGGGGGAGTGGGTCCGATCCCGCAATGACTTTAAAGTTGAATTTTAACGCTTTTTTCATTAAACGAGGTGTCGGCCATAGCGTCGGGCGCATGGTCGAGTCCCCGATCAATAGTGTTTCCGGGTTAAAACGGAAAATCATCTTGTTTACAATTATGCCGCGTTTTGAAAACCATTTGCCCGGGGCCCAGTTGAGTACGGCAACGCCCCCATTGGCATTCACCTGATAGATGAGGGATTCCGTATCCAGACAATAATTTTCGATGTTGTACTCCGTTCCAAGCGCGAGGATTTCAAGATTATCCGAACTGACCAGTTGTCTGCCTGCGATAATAATCAGGTCTTCATTTGTACCGGTTTTCGTCACAATTACGGATGTACTTTCCGCTGTCTTTTTTATGTTAAAACCGGAAGGCATTTTTTCACCGAGTTGTGTATAAAAGTCACACGACGCCAGCTCGGTGAGGAGTAAAATTTTTATGGCATTTTCTGTTGCGCCGTTTCGGGCAAAATTTTTCAATGCGGTTTCGAAAAGGACGTTTAAATCATAATGTTCGTAAAGATGCACATGGCCGTCTATGAAAATTTGCATTCTATCTCCATTTTTTTATGCTCTGAGAGTCGTTTGCGAAATATAATGTATATTAAATATTTCAATCCTGAGATACAAATCATTTTTTCAAGGGAAATGAACAGTTATTGCATACGATAGTATTTTTAAATTAACGACTATGCGTTCAGCGGGAAAGGCATGACAAATCGGCTTTAAACGGAACCCTGGATCGGTGTTTTGTCACAGCAACTTGTTGATCCATTCTGCAGTCTTCGCAGCAGGCATGATAAATTTACAGTTGTTGAAAAAAATAAAAAATCCGAAATTGTTACATTCTACTTAACAGATCATATGTTCCGTTTGCGATGATAAAGTTTTGGGGCATACCCTGCGTTATTGTTACGTGTAATTGTTGTGTATGTGTGTAAACGGCGAATACAGAATCATGTTTTCAGGCATACAGGAACGGATTTTTTGTATCAATTTATATGCTTCCGGATCACGCCCGTGTTTTACTTTTACAATGCTGTTTGACCGTAAATTTTCAATTTCACATACAACAGATTGAAAATTTTTGTTTAGTAGAGATATTTCAACCATGGGTCTGGTGGGCAGCGGGAAAAACTCCCATTTTATCGATTTGGTATCATCGAGGGTTAAAATGATAAAGCCTTTGGTTTCATGCCGTTCGGAAAAGGAGGTGCGTTCCGTGGCGCCCGGGTAAAAAACGGGACAGCGGTATAATTCTGAAAAATATTCATTTAATACCTGATATCGGTGAATGTGGCCGCTGAGAACGGCGCTGAATTCGGAAGGGATATCGTTCGGCGTGATGACATCGGCACCGGAGGTGAATGTAAAGTTTTGGGCACCGACTTGCGCACCCTGAAATGCCTGATGAACGGCCAAGAAATACATGTCACAGTTTTGCTTCCGCCAGCGGGTTTTTTCCACCATTGAGGCAAATTTTTCCCGGCTGTTTTCCCTGATGCACGGAAATCCGGCCATACCGATTTTAATCCGGTTTATATTCAAGGAAAAAGTGTCCGGCCGGTCAAAAATAAAAATATTCCGGTGCTTTTCAAACAGTGAAACGGGAATTCGTGATCTTTCATGATTTCCCGCCGCAATAAAAACCGGCGTGCCGGCATCTGCTATTTTAAGTAACGGCTCAAAAGCCATAGAAACGACCAATGGGTGAACTCTGCTTCTGAAAAACATATCACCTCCGTGGACCACCATGTTCACATTTCCCTGCAAAGCCGGTCGAAGGGCTTTTAAATAGTTTGAGAAAAAATCCGGCCCTCGTCTGGTTTTTTGCACCCGAGGTTTAATCGGGAAATCAAATCCGAGATGGGTATCGGCGAGTAATAATATTTTGATCGGCATGGTTACATTAAAAAATGGAAATGAAAATCCGTTTTATCACATAAAAAGAGTGTAATGATGAAAAAGTAAAGAAACTGGGCAATAAAGGTATGGAAAACAAAATTTGACAGATTCCTGTGAACGTTTATCAAAAATCCGGACCATGCATAAAAAAATCCCAGCAACAACCAGGCAAGATAATTGCGCAAGGTAATGATGCCGTCGGACCATGTCCAATACTTTAAATGGACCGCGGCGGGTTCCATTACCACATCAAAAGCCAGCATCAGCAGTGCGGTAACGGTAATGAGCAGAAAAGGTGATTTTAAACGAAGTTTGGCCGCGACAGCCATGGACGCAAGCAGGATATTCAGCCAGGCAAAACCTATAGCCAGCGGAACGTCCCTGATGACCGGTTTAAGAACCGAACAATAATGATAGTTACCGAAAATAATGCCGGTTTTTTCGCCGATCATTTCAACAACAAAGCTGCTTACGATAACACCGACACTCCAGATGGTCATGACGAGATATTTTTTAGGGGAAACCGAAAAATATATTTCGCGCAACTGGAAAAAAACAATTGCAATAAGCAAAGGTGCGGCCGAGAAGCGCATAACAGATTGAAAAACACCCAGAACGTGCCAAATCGCACCTGCAATCAGCAGGAGATACAAAACCGGGATTTGGCTGTTTCTCAGTACTTTACCGACCGGCCTTTCCAGAGAATGTGTCCTTTCTGATAATGGATAAACGAAATCAGACAAATATATATAAATAACAGTATACCAACAGGATGAAGAACAACCGAGGCCCAAAATGGGTGCCGGTATTTTATATTTAAAATGACACGAATCAAAAGATTCAAGGTTATCATGAGCAATGATATTTTTACAAAAGGTGAAAAAAGCAAAAAATAGGGCAGTACGAATGATAGAAGAAACAGACCGAGCAGCAGAAAAAACGGCACGGTTTGATATGAGACCAGGCCAAACGCATTTTTTGCAAAACCATCACGCACCTCATGCCAGTTGCTGTACATCCGTCCCATAACCGAGTCTGTACCGGCAGCGGTTAATATTTTTATATCCGATTTTTTCGCCAGCCGGCTTATTTCCACGTCTTCAACGATTTGTCCGCGGACGGCTTGGTGCCCTCCAATTTTTTCATATGCGTTTTTCGTTATGGCCAGCCATTGGCCGTTCGCCGCGGCCAGTGAGGGATATTTTGAATAAAAGGTCAACCACAGCGGTAAAAGCGAATAGACCAGCATATCGATGACAGGTACAACGAGTTTTTCTGTTAATGTTGTACATATTTGCTGTGGAAATGCAGACAACAATCCGAGTCGGCGGTTTTGTATCCAGCCCACGGTTTTGGAGACCGTATCGGGCATGTGAAAATTGTCGGCATCGGTAAAAATAAAGATGTCACCTTTTGCTTTTTCACTGCCCTGAAAACAGGCCCAATTTTTACCTGTCCAGCCTTTGGCGAGCGGCTTTCCTTCATAGAGTTTGATTCTGTTGTCTTTTTCGGAAAATTCTCTGACGATTTGAGCCGTATTGTCTGTTGACCGGTCGTTTATGACGATTATTTCAAGGTCGGGATAAGCCTGAGCGCACAAGCTGGCCAGGCAGGACCCGATATTGTTCTGTTCGTTGCGCGCAGGGATGATGATCGAAACGGGAGAAAAATTTACCGGCCGAGGTCCTTTGGCAATCATTGGAGCTGTGAAGGCATTAAAAACTGTGACGCTTATAACCATTGCCAGGAAAAATAAAGTAATAAAAAAAACAATAATCATTAAGAAAACCTTGCCTTTTGTTTCAGTGTTGATATTTTATCATTGATTGAACGGCGGCCTTTTAATAAAATTGATGTTTTTTCTTTTTTTATTATCATCTGTTGCAATTTTTCCAATAATTTTGTTTCGAGATTTTCCAAAAGCGGCAGATCCAGGCATTTGCCGTCCGTAATCCGAATGACCGGACCCGGTAAAAGAAAGGCCTCTGGGCGTTGTTGTTCGAGGAATTCAATTTTAATGGCCAGCAGAATAATGGAATACGGCCGTTTGACATTCCGGGTGGTGAGGTCAATTCCTTTTTTAAAAACAATCGGCCTTTTGCCCCAGTGAATGAGTTCCCCCTGGGGAAAGATGCATAAAATCGAACCGGATTTTTGGAGAATTTTTTCGGCATAACGGATTGTTTCCCTGATATGCCCCGGTGTACTCCTGTTGACAGAAAAAGCTCCCAGGCGTGAAAAAAACATATTTTGCCTTAATTGATATTCCAGCATCATCAGCCAAATTTTACGCCGGTAGGATGATTTATTGAAAAGATAAATGAAAAAACCGTCCCACCAGGAACTATGGTTCGGCAACAGGAGTATGGGCTCGTCCGGGTGGATGGCCGGAATCTCACCAAACATGTGAATGGCATAAAAATGTTTACGCAATAAATGCCGTATATAGGGCTGAAAAATTCTATCGGCAAAGTTTGAATGTTTTGCTTTAATCACAGGCGGTCCTTAAAATAGCACTCGGGTACGAAAAAACTGTGATAAAATAATACAAAGCTTATTGAGAAATGGCACGTAGACCCTTCCCAGGAAGGGATTGTAATCGTTTTTTTCAATTTTCCCCAAAATACCCTGGTAGATGTTCAATGCCGAATATATCGAATACTGAGAATGTTTGCTCAACATAGCGATACCCGGAAATGCCTGTTGATAATATTCCCGGGCACGTTGAATCTGGTGCTTGATAAGATTTTTTATAGGGAGCGAGAAATTTTCATTTTGAATATCCTGTACGGTCACTCCGAACTTTTTTATTTCCTGTTGTGGAATGTAAATGCGTCCCATATCCTTGTCTTCCTTGATATCACGCAAAATGTTGGTCAATTGAAACGCGATTCCCAGTTTTTCCGCA
>JAFGEC010000385.1 GCA_016931775.1 Candidatus Zhuqueibacterota bacterium
ATCTGTCAAAATTTTAAAATTACATATATTTGGCAAAAGGAGGTGCGTCGCACCGGTTCTATCCCACCCGAGACTGAGGTTTTACTGTCTTTGTTACCTTTTACTTGATTTTTGCCTCCCGATTTGTTATATTTTTGGTCAATTCATCAAAAACAGTTGTATGGCGAATAGTAATTGCGGCTGCGTTGGTGCAGTAGCTGGATATCTTTTTAAGAGAAAGGAAATATAGTGGCAAAAAAAACATATAAAATCGCTGTGATTCCCGGAGACGGAACGGGGCCGGAAGTTGTCGCAGAAGGCCTCAAAGTATTGCAGGCGGTTGCAGAAAAGTTTGGTTTTTCTCTGGATACGGCAGAGTATGATTTTGGCGGCGATCGTTATTTGCGTACAGGCGAGGTCCTCCCTGCGAATGCCGCTGACGAAATGAAAAAGTTTGATGCCATATTTTTAGGTGCGATCGGGCATCCGGATGTAAAGCCCGGTATTCTGGAAAAGGGTATTCTGTTGAAATTACGCTTTGATCTGGACCAATATATCAATCTGCGCCCTGTCCGCCTTTATCCGGGCGTGGAAACACCTTTGAAAGACAAAGGACCGAACGAAATTGATTATGTGGTGGTGCGTGAAAATACCGGCGGCTTGTACACCGGAATCGGTGGTTTTACCATGAAGGGCACCGAGCATGAGGTGGCCGTTCAAAGCATGGTGTATAACCGGCATCAGGTGGAACGTTGTTTAAGATATGCTTTTGAATATACACGCAAGTTCGGGAAAAAAGCCCGTGGTAAAGGGGATAAAAACACACTGGCATTGGTGGGTAAAACCAATGTACTGACTTTTGTATATGATCTGTGGGAACGCGCATTTCATGAAATTGGTGCTTCTGATTATCCGGATATTGCGCGCGATTATTATCATGTGGATGCAACCTGTATGTGGATGGTCAAAAATCCTGAATGGTTTGATGTGCTGGTAACAGGCAATATGTTTGGAGACATTATCACCGACCTCGGCGCCATTACCCAGGGTGGCATGGGCATTGCGGCCGGCGGAAATATCAATCCTGAAGGTGTGAGTATGTTCGAACCCATCGGCGGCTCCGCGCCCAAATATACCGGAAAAAATATCATCAATCCTCTCGCTTCCATTTGCTGCGGCGCCATGATGCTGGAACATCTCGGTGAAGTCGATGCGGCCAATGCTATAGAAGAGGCTGTTATGGACGTGACCGGCACCAAATTAAAGAGTCTCAGTGCAGGAAAAATGGGATATTCCACCCAGGAGGTGGGCGATTTGGTCGCAGAACGGGTTTAGAGTGTGATTCGACCATACCGATCAGGTACCTGATGAAAATGTGCGCTCCAAACGAACACGATGCCCAGCAGCAATTCATCGTGTCTTGTGGTACTTTGAGAGCGCACACGTACTAAATCGGAATCAATTTTTCTTTTTAACAAATCACATTTTGATTTGAGTATAGTCTAAATACGTCCCTGCCCTAATATCTTTTCCAAATGATGACGTAAATGCCTCAGATAATCCCGGATAACCCATTCCATTGTCACCGGACTTTCCCTGCCGATGTTGCACGGATTTTGCAGTACGTTTTTTGGCAGCCTGTCAATGACGTTGCTGAGATGAAGATTGTACAAACAGAACAGATCGACCAATTCAGACCATTCCGATTTATTGTATGCCTGTACGGCAACCCAGTTGTCCGGTAGATAGGGAGGGAAATCCATGGCGACGTTCTGCGCCGCCCGAACAAACCGCTGGTGGTTGTTGGATGCGGAGTCGATCAGATGGCCTATGATTTCTTTAAATGACCAGGCTTTAGGATTCGGTTTACTTTCAGCCGTTTCGGAAGATATTTCCAACAGCATCGGCTTGGCAGCGGTTACGGCATTGCGAAGGTCTTTGGAGATTGTTACCATTTTAAAACTCCATATTTAAGGACGAATTTTTTCTTGCATCAAATTCTTCGTGCTTTCGTGGTTTTTTGGTTTTTACAACTTTTTGATTTTGCTGAAAAAATATTGTTCCGGAATTATTGATAATACGTTCAAGGTATAGAAAAGATTCAACTAAACTCATTTTTCGGGAAGTAAATGATCGGTTTGTTGGAAAATTTCCTGCGGTTAATGCAGGTGTGTGTAAAAGCCGGATTAGCTTCGATTAAATTTGCCGATTGGATCAAATTTTATCGCTCAACGCCGTTATCGGCATTAACAAAAGCTTGCGAAATTCCACTTCGGATCCCTCGGCTTGTATGGCAATTTGGCCCTTATCGGTGGTGCAATCGGTACCATGGTTAACCAAATCGCCGTTCACCCATACTTTGATGGCATTGCCGAGGCATTCAATGACCATGGTGTTCCACTCTCCCGCCGGATTTTCCGAACCGTCCGTTAAATTGATAATACGGCGTTTTTTACCCTCTGTGATACCCCATTCCTCCTTGGGCCCGCGGCGCTGTTCCATGTCCGGAACGGTAATGTCTTCCACTATACACCAGAAATCACCGGCGTTTTCGTGCATCATTTGTACTTCGAGTGATTTGGGAAACATGTCATACAGCGCCCGTGGTGTGGATGCATGAACGAGCACTCCGCAATTACCGGGCTCCGCGGCGAAACGGTACTCAACCTCCAGCCGGTAGTTTTGGTATACATCATCGGTGATCAGGTGTCCTCCCGGCGTGCCGAGACTGACCAGCATGCTGTCGCGGATGATAAACGGACTTGTTACCTCCGGATTGTTATCCATTTCCGGCACATCCGCGTGCCAGCCGGTGAGATCAACGCCGTTGAACAGACTTTTCGATTCCGGTTGTACAGTACAGACGAAAAAAAGGAAAATACAACAACCGACAAACAGACATTTTTTCATGATACACCTCCTTATTTTTATCCTATGCCATATGAAAGACGCCGCGCCAGTTTACCGAGCAGATACATGCCGCCCAGGCGTCCGATTTTTGATGTGAATTTACCGAATTTACGATAGCCGAGATTAAACAATAAATACGGCATTCTGTTGCTACCGTTTCCCGGCAATCGTTTTAAAATATTGTCGAAGGAATAAAATTCCCTGTATAACCACCGGTATCCAAAATACAGTTGTTCCGCAGTCATTTTTTTCGGTTTGAACACGACGCGGGATGTATTGTAATGGTTCCAGTCAAAATCAACAATCCTATTCTCCAGATGCATTTTTTGATATAATTTTGTGCCTGGATAGGGGGTCAAAATGTGGGCGGTAACCGTTTCGATTTTATTGGAAACCAGCCAGTACAGTGTTTTTTTAAAAACATCCACCGTATCTTCATCAAAACCGAAAACCATGCTGGCATTTACCATGATACCGAGCCGGTGCAGCCGGTCGATCAGTTTTTCGTAATTTTGAATTCGGTTTTGCGTTTTACCCACACTGCGAATCGATCCGGCGTTCAGGGATTCAAAACCGATAAACAGACTGCGGCATCCCGCCGCACGGAATTTTTCCGGTAATTCCGGATCGTCACCGATGTTGCTGGAAACGGCGGCATGCCAGGTGAGACCGAGATGGTCGATCGCAGTGAGAAATTTTTTCGTCCAGGGGATATTGCCGATAAAATTATCATCGATAAACATGACCTGTTTTGTTCCCAGGGCGTAAATTTCAGTAAGGATATGCTCGATGGGCCGGTTTCGATAAAATTTGTGTACATACTCGCAGCTGTTGTAACAGAACGCACATTTATACGGACAACCCCGGCTGGTGTAAACGATATTGGTGTACAGGTACTGTGACTTATCCGCCAGCTGCCGGGCAGGAATGGGTATGTCGGCAGGATCGACAGGTATGTCGTTTTTGTAAACTTTTTCCAGTTTTCCGCGTTGAACATCATTTAATATTCTGGGCCATAAATTTTCCGCTTCACCGATACATACGCTGTCGGCATATGTCAGCGCCTCTTCATGATTGACACTGACATGTATACCGCCCAAAATCACGGAAATTTTCCTTTGCCTGTAATATTGGGAAATTTCATATGCCCGTCTGGCAGAATCTACATTCACGGAAATCCCTACAAGGTCCGGTTTATCGTCCAGCTTGATCGGATTGACATTTTCATCCTCCAGAACAATTTGAAAATGTCCGGGTGTCATGGACGCCAGAGTTAACAGCGCCAGTGAGGGAGACATGGCCCGTTTAAAATCCGAATCCATCGGCCTCCGGCTCAATTTCGGTGAGATGAGCTTGATTTTCATATCGATCTGGAATTTCGATACGAAAAGCAGTTTATCATGATATTAAGGCCATTGGTTTTGGCTTGCTCCTTCAAATGAGTTGCATAAAGCAGCGGTTAAAATATTTTAATTTGTCCCTAATGCCTTCTAGGTAACATTGGTTGATCATTCTTGTCAATCCGTTTTGCGACAACTTGATTT
The DNA here is from genome assembly GCA_016931775.1 of Candidatus Zhuqueibacterota bacterium. Lineage (GTDB taxonomy): Bacteria > Zhuqueibacterota > Zhuqueibacteria > Residuimicrobiales > JAFGEC01 > JAFGEC01. The sequence goes on from JAFGEC010000385.1 coordinate 4,434, forward strand.
AATCGCTGGCCTTATTTTATTATCTTTTCTTAGCCACGGATTGACACTGATAAAACTCGGATATGGCGGTTTTATTTTTATCCGTTTTCATCCGTGGCTTTTCGATTTTTATGTTAAGGGTAACATATCCTTTTATCCACTGAACGCAGTGCGCAACAGCTTTAGACTTTTGGGAACAGCCGTGCGGTAATCCTCTTCTCCTTCAAATTCCAAAGAGATGTAGCCTCGATAATTCACTTTTTTCAAAATTTGCGCAATACGGGAATAATCCAGGTCCAGTGTATAGTAAACACCACCGCCAAAGTATGTTTTTGCCTGAACAAAAACGGTAAATGGCGCAATTTTTTCCAGCTTTTCATAGGGGTCTTGCAGAAAATTACCGGTGTCCATTAAAATTTTTAACCAGGGTGAATCCACTGCCTTTACAATGCGAAGCAAGCCTTCCGGCGTTCTTCCCAATCCCCAGTGGTTTTCCAAAGCCAGGGTTACACCGCACTTTTCCGCCACCGGCAGGCATTTTTCGATACTTTCAATC
>JAFGEC010000386.1 GCA_016931775.1 Candidatus Zhuqueibacterota bacterium
AACCCTCGTTACGGGGTGGGGAGTATACTGAAAATCTTTATACTCGAAGCAATCCGGCGGTTTTATTTTTGTGGACGGCTCCGGCTATGCCTTTGCAGCGGCCTGTTTGTCGTTTCGTTTAAAGGAAAAGCACCAAAAAGCCGCTGCAAAGGCATGATCCTCCCCCCGCCAAGAACGCTTGAGAATAGCCCGGCGATTTTTCGCCGGGTATAAAAAAATAATACACATTGTCCGCTCTCAAAAGGGATGCCTGAGCATCCCTGAACGCGTTCCCAAGCTATGTGCAATAAACAGAGCGGGTTTTTTTATTGCGTTTCCGCAAATATTCGCAGGATTTATGTAAAATTTACATCGAGCTTGGGAACGAGAAGGCGCATAGGATCAAACCCCGGGTGTCCGCGCTATCGAATGTAAAAAATCTTTCGGACAAAAACTTTGATGTCTCACCAACTAATAATCCCGGTTGAGAACCGTGCGGTCCCCGGGTGTTGGATGTAAGTGTACCATTTATACCGGCGTTCTACGAACCTTACAATAACACCCGGGAATGTGGTGGCTTTGATACAGTTGGGATTTTTCTACTTTTCAACAACTTCAATTTGTCGTGCCCAATGAGCGGACTTTGCAAAATGGATCCTAAAGATGTTGTGACATAACCATGCTCCAGTGTTCCCTTCCGAGCCGATTTGTCGGGGCTGTATCAAAAATCCCGCATTGCGATAGAACCGTACATTGTGAAGTTAAATTCCCAGCCATTCACATGCACTAAATATAATACCGGCAGCTAATTTTGCCGTTCGAAAATCCACATCGTAAATCGGATTTAATTCAGCAATATCCATGGATATAACTTTTTGTGACATAAAAATATGTTTGCACAGCGCCATAATGGTTTCAGGAAAAGGCCCCAATGGATTAATCGCGCTGACCCCCGGCGCCGACGCCACATTAAAAACGTCCAGACAGAAAGAAACATACACATGATCCACTCTGTCCAGAAAATGATCCAGTTTTTTTTGCAGCGGTTCGATATTGGTCAGAGTGATATCCTGTGCATAAATCCAGTGTGCGTTCAAGTTTTGCGCGGTTTCGAATAATTGAACCATATTGGCAAATTTTTGAATGCCGATGCATTCATAATTGAATTGCAAATCGTGCTGTTTACAGTGTTGAGCGATCTGGTAAAACGATGTGCCTGAATTGGATTGACCGTTTACAGGGATGCGCATGTCGAAATGGGCATCGAAATTAATAATGCCCAACCTGGCACCTTTGAAAATATCACGAATGCCAAGGTAATGCGCAAAAGCAATTTCATGACCACCGCCAATTCCGATGGGGAAATATCCTGCGTTTAAAAGCCGGCTGATTTTGGCGCTAAAATTTTTCTGCGCTGATTCCAGATCGCCGTTTTCACAGGTCACATCACCGGTATCCAAAATATCGTTTCGTTGATGCCAAGCCAGTTTGAACAAAGCGTTTCTTATTTCTTCAGGACCAGCTTTTGCTCCCGGACGGCCGTTATTGCGAATCACGCCCTCGTCACAGGCAAAACTCAGCAGCGCTGCCCTGCCTTTTCCAGGCTCTAATTCGGCACTGTCCAAATTGATATGGCGGATATGATGACGCCAGTGCGTGCCTGTATTTTGTTCGTTATTTTTCATTTCATTTGACCTTTATACCGTTTTTCCAGACAAAAACAGGCTTTATTTTACCCTGCCTGTAAACAACTTCCTGATAGTTGCTGCATGGAAATGCGATCATGTCGGCTGTTTTCCCTGCTTCCAATGTGCCTCTGTCCTGACATTCGAGTGCCATAGCCGCACGGGTGGTGATGCCGGCCAAAGTTTCGGCCAGACTTAATTTTTCATAGACGCCGATTAAACAAGCCTGAACCAACAAATCGCCCATGGGAGCAGATCCTGGATTCCAGTTGCTGGCAATCGCCACCGTCATTCCGGAATCGAGCATTCGACGCGCCGGAGCAAACGGGAGTCCCAGACCAAGAGATGCACCCGGCAACACAACGCCCGTTACATGAAACTTTGCCAGCAAATCGATTTCCTGTTGTCCCGATGTTTCCAAATGATCCGCACTTGTTGCGTTATATTCGATAGCCAAACGGCTGCCGGCGACTCGAAACTGATCAGCATGCAGAGTGATGGAGAAACCATTCTTTCGTGCCGCCTCCAGATAGACCCTGGCCTGTTCGAGATTAAAAGCACCTTCGTCAATATAAATATCCGCTCTTTCGGCCAGCTTTTGACGTACAATTTCCGGCAGCAATTCCCTGGTGATTTTTTGGATATAGGCCATTGGATCTTCAAATTCAGGCGGACATACATGAGCGGGGAGAGCCGTTGGAATCAAATCGATGCTTTGCTGATCGTTAACGATATGGATAGCCTGCAGCATTTTCAGTTCATCCTTAACCGTTAAACCATATCCGCTTTTCACTTCACATGTGGTGATACCGTCTGCCAGTAATTCAGAGCATCTTGTTTTCAAATTTTCGACCAAATCCGGAAGGGAGGCTTGACGAACCTGACGAACCGTCGACATAATGCCGCCGCCCTGTTTGGCGATCTCCTGATAAGTTTTTCCCGCCAGACGTTCGGCGTACTCTGAGCTGCGGGATCCGGCGTAACAAATATGTGTATGCGCATCGATCAGGCCGGGCAATAAAACCAGATTTTCTTTAATATTATGGATCTCTGTATTTTGAGAATCCACCTCTTTTTCCAGTGTTTCGAAAAAGCCGCTTTTTATGATGATTCCATTTTCAATAACGAGTCCGCCACCGGGAATGACATCCATTCGGTCATCATCAATGGCGCCTGTCGGCGGAAGTCCTTTCATGGTGACAATCTGTGTAAAGGGTCCGAAAAGATGTTTATTTTTTTTCATATTTTTTTATATCCTGACCTGGCATCGCCGGAACTAAAACAGCAGGTTTTTAAAGAATTCAAATATTGGGCAAGTAAATATTATTTTTTGGGATAGGATTCCACCTCACAAATTTTATGCTTTTTAGGCAAAAATTTCACAATTTAGATAATAAGATTGAATTTTTTTGCATAACTGGATGCGATCGGATATCCTGCATCAAAATGTCTGATCACACCCGTAGCCGGATCGTTGTGCAGCACCCGGCGAATGCAGCGTTCCGCGCGTTCCGATCCGTCTGCAAGAATGACCATCCCGGCATGCTGAGAAAATCCCATGCCCACGCCGCCGCCATGATGAAAGGATACCCAGGTGGCACCGCCGGCCGTGTTCACCATTAAATTAAGCAGGGGCCAGTCCGATACGGCGTCCGATCCGTCGAGCATGCTTTCGGTTTCTCGGTTCGGGGAGGCAACAGACCCGCCATCCAGATGATCCCGGCCGATGACAATCGGGGCAGTGACCTGTCCGGTTTTCACCAAATCGTTAAACAAAAGGCCGGCTTTTTCCCGTTCTCCCATCCCGAGCCAGCAAATACGTGAGGGCAATCCCTGAAAGGC
>JAFGEC010000387.1 GCA_016931775.1 Candidatus Zhuqueibacterota bacterium
CATCCAGGCCGGGAAATCGTACTGGGGAAGGTTGATGAACAACTGGTGGTTGTTGACGTGGGTTTGGCTGACGGTATCGTATTTCCGGATTCGTTCCGCGATCCAGCGTAAATACCAGGTGGTGTAATCCCGCCAGAACAGCTCCCAGTCCAGCGGCACTTTGAGATAGCCGCTGCTGTTTTTACCGGAGGATCGATCCTGTTGCCATTGCTCGAATTTCGCCAATGACAGGGGGGTCTTTTGATAATCGCCGACTCCCGGCTCGTTCTGCAGCACCCATGTGTCCAGCGCAGGGTGGCTTTTGTAATGTTGAACCACGGTATCGATAAAACGGCCGACAGATTCCAGGTGTTGCTGATCTTTCGGAAATTTAAATCCGCCTACCGAACCGGGATCCGATGGAAAGAGTGTCGCAAGTATTTTTACATTGTATTTTTCAGCCATGTCAAAGGCAAAATCGTACAGTGAAAAATCCCAGGCGTCCGTTCCGGGTTTTACATGATCTTCGAACATCCGGATACGGCAGACGTTCATGTGGTGTTGATCCAAAAGTCGAAACCATCCTTCGATGTTTTCCCGGGATTGTCCCGGTTCGATAAAAACCTGGGCACCAATAAGGGGATGACGGGCATGAACGCAGGAAACAAATACAAAACATAGAAAAAAAAAGGCGGTTCGAAATTCCATGCCGGGCTCCTTTAAAACGGTGAATAATATATCCTCTGTTGTATTCTATCATCTATTGTATTTACAAAAAAAGTTGAAAATTTCCAAGTAAACAATTGATCGAAATAACTTTTACAGCGCGGCTCCGGTTGCCGTTGTACACATGGCCGTTTACATTATTTAGCTTTGATGATATTGTAATTATTCATAATGATTACTCTGTTTTATTTTTTTTAGCCACGGATCGATACATAGTTTTATTAAACAAAGCTTTATCTGGCTTTATGAATTTCAATTTCATTCGTTTTTTCCTCTCATTATTGAATTAATCAAATGCGCTTTGTACTTTCGATTGTATTTAACGGTTATATTTCCGCTATTAATATGTGTTCATCAGTGGCCAATAAACAAAAAAATGATACGGAGCAAGATCACCCGGCCCTAACGAGTCACGCAGATAAATTGGGCGGGAATAGTTGAGTATTCCAGGTACGTATATTATGCGGCGGTAGCCGGGTAGCTTGCGGAGTCAGCGGAGGATCATCCTTCTGCAGCGGTCTCGCGGAATCGTTACTTTTACCGGATTGAATTGTACCGCTGCAGAAGGATAGCCGGAGCTGTTCAAAATATTAAAGATGTTTTAATACTTGTCATTTTGTATCGTTCACAAATTGTATAGTATGCAAAATGTGAAATTCACTTTTTGTGCCTGCTGCCGATCCAAGAAATGCATTACTTTATGATCGCCTCCCCGATCATTCTCAAAAACGTCCCGTATACCAGATCCGGGTTCCTGGGATGTCCGTCTTCTCCCATACGGACGATCACCACGTTCCAATCGGGAATAACAACGCATTTATTGTTGTTGAATCCGGACGCGAAATAGCATCCCGGTGGTGCACCGGGGAGTTTGTACCGCCCGTCCGCTTTTATACCATTAATCCACCAGTTGAATCCGTAACAACCCGGGCCAACAATATCCTTCCGGTCCGTGTCCGCCACAGGAATCGTGGTCGGTACCTGTACTGAAGCAGCCATCTCCACCCATTTTTTGCTGATAAGCTTCCGGCCTTTCCAATTGCCTTTATTCAGAAACAGCCAGCCCCAACGTGCCAGTTGCTTGGCATTTACGTGGACGTTGGTACATCCATTGTTGATGGGAATACCCTTCAGGTCTTTTTCAGGATACCACTCCCAGTCACCCATTCCAATGGTGTCGGTGATTTTTTCCTTTAAATAGTCGTGCATTGGACGTTTTAATACCTGCGTTAATACCCGTCCGAACATCATTTGTGCTTCGTCCCAATAGGCAAAAGCGGTACCGGGAGCAAAATATGGGTCATCCGGTTCGTAAACCGTCCATGACCAATCGGCATAATTTACTGATTCCCACCGGCTGTCTCCAACAGCGCTGTAACCGGAGGTCATGGTGGCGAAATGTCGAAAGGTGACTGTGGAATATTTTTCCTTGAGAAGCGGCTCATAATCGGCGGCGCAGTCGTCCAGTGTTACTACATGATCGTCAAGCAGCAGGCCCAGCACCGTGCTCGTAAAAGTTTTGGAACACGACCAGATATTATGCACACTGTCCACGTTCGGTCCGGCGAAAATGACATAACCGTTTCGCACGATCAACAGCTCTTTGTTGCCGTTATGCAGGGAATTCGGCTCCAGGTATTTTAAGGCGGATTGTAGTTTTACTGCATCCATTCCCTGACTTTCAGGTGACCGATGTTCCCAATCCTGCGCAGGAAAGACGATTTTATCATCTGTTTTCGAACAGGCGGCCGGTAAAATTAACAATAGAACAGCAAGATGGAACAGATGTTGATACAATATTTTCATATTGTTACCGTTTTATACTTTTCCTCGATTCAGATTTTGATTTTTAAACACCAGTCGCGGCACGATGTGGTCGTGCCGTCCGGAAAGTGTTCTATTTCGGTTGTGCCCATTCCATCTGTTATAATTATCTCATCCCCCTCTAACCACTCACCGGAAATCGGATCGTACCAGTACAAATGATACTGAATTTGAGGAACAAGATCGAAAATTTGTGGCACCGTTGACTGGTTTTCAAAATAAAGGAATCCCACATTTTTTTTATCGGATAACATTAAAAATGCCCAACCATCCAGTCCGTTTTCCGGAGCACCCCACGCGTTGTTGGGTTGAAGGTTTTCTCTGCAGGGCGTACAGTTCTTATAAACCGGGCCTTCCGAAAGAATAAACTTGCCCAGGTACTGCATTTGTGCCCCGGAAGGATAGTTCAGTGCTTCCCATATATAAGGCCGGTCCCCCGGATTTTTCGGTTCGCCCGTTGTATTTCCGCAATAGGCACCCGTGCCGTATATATGACCTGCCAGTCCGCCTGACAATACACTGCCATACATCTGGGCCCGGGCAAAATAGTTATCCCGTTCCGAGTTGGGTACAGGCCGTTCACCGGCAACGGTATTGTGAAAGTCATGATCCCATCCGGGGTAATAGGGCTCCAGGTTTGCCGCCGGATAGGGCGGTTCCAGTAAAAACAGTTCCTCAAGCATGGGGTAAAATCCATGGTTCCGTGGTGTGTTGCCGACAGAATGCATGGTGAGCCATGGCGCCTCATTACCGTGCCCGAACCGGCGGAATGTGGATCCGTCGATGAGAGTGGTGTAAGGTTGATTGTAGGGTAATCGGCCGAATTCATCGCGATGAAAAGTCAGGGCCTCGTTAAATTCCTCAGCGGTCAGGCAATATTCTTTATTGATCCAGTCCAGGTGAATACCGCTAAAGATCAGGTTATAAGCACCATACCTGGCAATGATGTACTGAACGTAACGGGAAAAGGAGTGCGGCCAGGCAAAGTAAACCTTCCACGAGGGACCGTGGTCGCGCCGGACGGTCTCCAGGAAAGGAACAAATCCCTGCTGGTTGAGATACTGGATTTTTCTGTCCAGGCTTTTAAAGTATTCGGGATTCACGCGGTGAAAATCGGCAATAACCGGTGCTTTTTCCCATGCTTCAAATGGTTTATTGCCCGCTTCATCATGCATGTCTTTTGCCGTGTTGAGGCCGTTCTTTTTCCAGGCCTGCCGTACACCCACGGTATCGCCATTTTTAAATTGCGGCGGAAATTCATCGGCATCCCAGTTGGGATAGGAGGCGATCATGGCTATTGTATTAAATCCCTGTTTTTTTCGAAACGCCAGTGCCTGCTCAAAACTGATATTTTCATTCGGTGCCCAGTTTGAATCCGGCAAAATACCTTTCAAGGGGTATCGCCATGTGGATGCCGCCCACCATGTGTCACCCAGCATGAAAAACGGGGTACCGTCCGCATATTCCAGTGCGTGGCCGTTTTCCGTCGGCCGGATAAATCCCCGTCGGTTGGGATTCTCCTGTAATTCCTGTTCGCTCCACTCCACGGCGGTAAAAACACCGGAGTGGTTGGTGATACCTGGATCCGGCGGATTGGAAAAACTGCGCCATGTCCATTCGCCGGGATGTGTGGCCACGATTCTGATGACAAATTCGTTCTCCCCGTTCCAAAAACCATATATTTTTTCGTCGAATTGGGGACCTTTGAGTTGGACCCAGCATTCCATTTGTGCATAGGGATTCTCATACGTTTCTTCCAATTTGAATACAATTTCCTTGATCTCGTTGATATGTGTTTTTTCAATTTCTTCCGTCTTGCAGGAAAAAAGAACAATCCATACAAGAAGAAGCGCTATAAAGCAGATTGATTTTTTCATGAAATCCATCCTTTTCTATGACGATAGAGTTTGATCTCGAACGATTCAACCGCGTGGATCGGTTAACGAATGTAAAGTATCTTTTTCGTTTCGGAAAACCACTCTTGATGATTACTGTTTATCCCCGTTAATCTGCAAAAATACACGCCGGAAGGAAGCCAAAACGGATCGAGCCGTATTGAGTGCTGTCCTGCAGGTACTGTCATTGGTTGACTTTCCCAAACCGTCCTGCCCAGTACATTGAACAAAACCAGTTTTACCCGACTCGTCGACGCCAGCGAATATAACATAACCGTACTTTTATTAAAAGGATTGGGATAATTTTGCTGTAAAAGGATTTGAGATGTGTGTGAGAATACTTTTGGTTTTACGTCATTTGAAAGGGTAAATTTTAAAGATACATTATCGATAAAAACATCCGCCGTGTCACCGCCCACTTTGAACGAGATGTTTGCTTCCGTGTCTGAATAATTCTCCATCATAAATTCATATTTAAAATGCTGCTGCCTATCTGTTATAAAAGATGCCCCGATTTTACCATAATTTGTCCATGGTTCATTATTTTTTATAACAATAGCTTCAATTTTTCGTGATTTCGTGCTATAGGCATCAAATTCAAAGGTATAATATCTGTCTTTGTAAAGCGGGATACCGGTTTGTACGAGTTGAATGTCTCCAAGCTCAAGGCCTTCGTTTTGAATGTCAATAAGGTATTCTTCGCTCCTGATCAATCCCTGGGCTGATGCTGCGGCTGTTGATTTCAGTGACCAGTATAAACTATTTTGAGAAAATTGACCGTTTCTGACAATGTTTTCATTGGGCATGTGAAATCTGACAAAAGCAGTATTTGTATCAGACGGCTTGCTTTCACAGCCCGATCCATCGACCGACGTTACTGTAAAATAGTACCGTGTATCGTTTTCAGGATTCTGGAAATCATATCGTGTCAGAGATGTTGTGTCCAGCAAAGACAAAGCGGTTTCCAAAAAACCGGAGTAGATCTTGTAATATTCAACATTGGGATCACCAAATTGATTGAAAACGAGAACCAAACGGTCGCCCAGATTCTCCAGGAACAGATGCGGCCGGTCAGCTTTTCCTTCCCATTCAAAACGAAAAGTACGGTAGGTATAATCCTGCTGGTCGAGTATTGCTTCGTATACTGTTTCTCCGCCGGCTGTGACTTCCTGAGCAAATGGGAATTCACCGCCCGACCAGTTGATGAGAGTATTCCCATTAGGCAACCGTTGTACGCTTCCCAGCCATCCCGCCCAGTAATTCGGTTCATGCCTGTATTCCCATACTCTTTCAGCGGTTTTATTGACAGGATCGATTGAAAACTCTGCGGCTCTTGAATATTGGGGGTATCTGTGATTTCCGTTGTCGAACAGGGTGTAATGATCCGGTTTTCCCGGAACCGGTTGTGCCATATGTTGGTAGAAATTTTGGTCCGTATCGTTTATGAATTGCAAGGAATTTTTTTCTCCTCCCAACCGCCAAAAAATCTCACCGGTTTGCCGGTTTATTTTGATGACCTGGCTGATATTGCGGCATGAAATGATAATGTGACCATCGTAATCGATGGCAACCGAATTGATATGTGCAAAATCAATGGAATTTCCCGTCAAATCTTCATGTACGGCATCCGTTATATCTAAATGATCCCAGCTGCGCCACTCGAAAATGACATTTTTATTTGAATCGAGTTCCTGAATATGGTGGCCAAGTACATTCGCTCGTTTGCCGCCTTCCACCATGCTACTCATATCTATTTCCTGGTAGTCATTGCAAATCAATAAGTGATGACCGTCCGGCAGCAGGACAAAGTCGTGATGATCGGTAATGTAGCCATGTTTTACCGCAAACGTGTCCGCATTGTTAAAGTTATTATCCATGGTGACATAGCAAACATCACTTTTGACTGGATTGGGAACCGTTTTTGACAGATAACCGTTTGGTTGAATTTTGAAATCAATGTGAAATTGACCGGATTTTTCGTAATAATAAGGCGTTCCGTCATTTTCTAAAATAACAGAATAAGAATTTAAAAAACAGGCAAATAACCGGCCCGGAGCCGTGTTGCCGTTTGATTTCAGGATATTTATACGGGGGAAATCGCCCGGAACACTTACACCGTTTATGGTTGTCACTTCTCCCATGGTATTCATCCTGTCAGTTTCAAACGGTTTTTGCAGCTTATTAATCTGTGGAACCCGTTCGTACTGCAAATTTCGCATTTCGGATATGGTGAATTTATAACAAAATATTTCGGTGCCATACGACAGAACGACATTAACAGTTTCACCCGGAGAAAAGTTTTCATAAGGTTTGAATATAATCGTAAATGCATCATCTGAGAACAGAGTCGTGCCTGTGTGCAGCCCTGATTGTTGTCCATTGACTTCAAATAAGGTATGTAAATAATCGTATTCGGTAAATGGCTGGCGAAACCGCAAGAGGAGTGTGGTTTGTTTTGAGACATATTTACTGTCGGGCAGGGGGTGTAAGTACAGTATGGACTCGGGGATTGCGTTGACGGGTGTTTTGTTACAAAGCATTATTAGTAATATGAGACCTGTTACAAAATTCAATTTATTTCGTCTGTTTAATGCCTTGTAGCGTTTTTTCATATTCGATTTCCCAAGGTCACGTTTTTTTATTGGCATATCGGTCTTTTTAGGGTCAGGTTGCAAAGCGTAATGAGTTATTATTATATGATTTTTTTTGAAAAAATGCTATTATTTTTCTTCACTTAAAACCCCTGCCAGCCACAGCGTATAACCAACCATCGGCGTCCAATACTCTGCCGTATGGTAGCTGCCGTCGTATTTATCCGGCAAATCTTCCATCGTGCCGCCAAGGCCGTTCATCACCGCGCCGTGGAGGACCGGTGTTGGCGGCCGGAATTCGGTGCCGTTGATAAACTGCAGCGGATGATTATGGCCGAAGCCGACAACCGTACTCGCATTAAAGGGATTGACGCCCAGTATCCAGTCCAGTTGACGTTGGGCAGGTTCCAGCAGCGCCGGCTCCTCCAGTACCCGTGCGGCGCGGACCAGCGCAACACCCGCCGATGCCAAATTGGCGTTGATCCCCACCCACCAGTCTTGCGGCACCATGAAGTAACGGTACCACCAGATGTCCAGCAGCCGTTGTCCGCCGGGATCGCGGGAGAACAATCCAAATGGCACGATCCCGAAGGCGTTATGCTGTGAAAAGCGGTTAAGATAATCCTTCGTGTATAGAGATACCATCTCCCGCCACATGGGTGCATATTCGTCCTTGGGAAACAGTTCCAGTAAATCGCACATGGCAATAATGTGTTGGGGGCCGTTTTTTATATCGCGGTGAGGTTCGGTGTCTGAAAGAGATGTGTGAAAAAAGCCCTGCACGGCATCGTTGTGTTTAGATTTCTCCTGAATACGGTACAATCTTTTGGTCTTTGTAATGACAAAAGCTTTGTAAAATTCGTTGTCTGTTGCACGATAGAGCTCTACCACGGCAGCCACTGCCGAGCCCAGTTCTCCCGCATTCTCGTCCTTGCCTGTGGTCTGGCACCAGTCAAAACACCGTTCCGCTGCGTCCAGACAAGACTCGGCGTATTCGGGATCGACGCCGCGCATAATACGGGACATTTGCGCCTCCACAGCGATAAAATTATTCTGTCCGATGCGGTCAAGCGGCCGGGTTTGTATGACCCGGTCATCGCAGGAACCGGCAACGGTCATCCGGCTGGTCGACCCTCCCTGTGGTGCGTCCACGGTTTTAATCTCCCCGCCTTTACCGGGAATGTTATCGGTCCAGCGGTTGCTGTCGCCGTGTTCCAAAACATCCCCGCCCACATGGCTCATGACATATCCGGCAGAGTCCTGCATGTTTAAAAAATAACGGTTTCCCCATAGCAGCTCTTTTTGAATCAATGTTTTGTCAATCCCTGGTAGATTCATATCGTACAGTTGTCCCAAACCGATCATACCGAAAATCGTCGCCCCCACCCATTTGCGCAGATCCGAGGCGTCGTGCCAGCCGCCGGTTACGTTAACGTGACGGCCGTTATCTAACCGTATTCCGTCATCAAGATGGCAGGGTGCCAAATAGCCGGTTGTGCTGGGGCCGCAACGCTGCTTTTGGAAATATACAAGTATGCCGAGTATGAGTTGATTGTATACATCGGTGCCGATGCGGAACGGCCATGAACGTCCGCTTCTTGTACGCAGGTAATAAACACCGTCTTTGACTACCATGGAAAAATCGCCTACCGAAAAAGTGCCGAAATCTTTTTTTTGCGGTAAAAGTTTGCCGGTGAAGACGATTTTGTTATGTTCCGTATCCACTACATGGAATACGGAATCGCGGTTTGTGGACGCCACACACTTTTTTACCGCACCATTTAGATATCCGATTTGATTGACAGATATATTGATATTTAAATCACGTGTAGGCTGTGCGATCGCTGGATAATAAAAACAAAATATGAAAAAATATAACTTTTTCATGTTTTCTCCCGCTTTAAAATATACTCATAAATAATAATCATTATTTTATATCAAAGCAAGGGAAATACCGGTACATGAGTAATATGTGAGTAACGGGGGCGGACTTTTATAGGTGCGACGCATCGTTGCATGATATTTAACCTATATTTTGAATATCTAACCTACCCAAAACGGAGATGCGTCGCACCGTCCCCCCCAAGAGTGACATATTACGTACATGATATCCCCCCCCAATTTTTTTTAAAAAAATAAAAAAACTATTTGGTTTCCATAAGGAAATTTTTATTTTATGATGCAAAAATTAGATTGCTGGATGTGCGGTCATATCGATCGAATAAATTTATGTTATTTTTTTAATTTTAAAGTAAAAACACGCGGCAATGTTTCTCCCGTCGCGGAGATATCAGTGCATTTGAATAGAGGAGGTTCTGTATGTGGACAAAAGTTTTGTTACCGTTGATTGTTCTTGCCGCCCTGATGGTCGCGGCTTCTCGGGCCGAAGTGGTGGTTACCATCACATACCCGGCCGATGGCGATGTTTTTTCACCGTGTATCGATCTGGATATACAGGCCAGCGCTGAAGCAACGGCAGGTGAGGTGATCGACGAACTCCGGTTTTATACCAACAATCTGAACAGGGGCCGGGACACACAGCCGCCTTATGAAAGAACCTTGAAAGCTTTGGCTGAAGGTGTTTATGTCATTACTGTCAGGGCCACTGATTCTGAAGATAAAGAATACTGGTCGGATCCTGTCCAAATCCGGGTGGGAAATGTGAGCAGGGGGGAGAAAATATTCAACGGATCGTTCAGTTGTGGCGTACTCACCCCTTGGACCACATCGTTTAACGAGAGCGGAGCCGCTACATTTTCGGTTTACGATGACGGCTACTTTGAGGATAACTATTATCTGTTCATCGATGTTTTAGACGGAAGTTCCATGGATTGGCATATTCAGCTCAATCAAAGCTGTCCCACCGACTCGGGTCATTTGTACGAGATTTATTTTATGGCTGACGCGGATATGGACAAGACCATTGCTGTGGGCATGCAGGAAAATCATGATCCCTGGGAAAGCCAGACCTGGCAAAACGTTACAATCGATGGATATAATTTGTACGGTCCGATCGCATTTGAGGCGTATAAAACAGATCCCACCAATCAGCTGCGGCTAAACTTTGGCGGCAATACCATCCCGTGTTTTATCGATGCGGTTCAGGTTATCGACCGATCGGCCTCCGGGGTCAAATCCAAGAGATTGGATTTTAACGCCGGACCGGTAACAGATTTTGAATTGTACCCGGCTTATCCCAATCCGTTTAATATGGACACGACTATTCCTTTCAAGCTGAACGATGAAGGATATGTAAGTGTGGATATTTACAACATTCAGGGACAAAAGATCAAAACCCTGGCAAGTCAAATATACAGCCGGGGCGATTTTACCGTCAATTGGAACGGTTTGGACAGTATCGGACAAGTTGTGCCCAGCGGCGTGTATTTTTACCGGGTGACGGTGGACATGAACGGCAAATCGTTGACCATGTCCGGCAAGGTTTTGCTGATGAAATAGAATGAGATAAAAGTATTTCTGTTCTAAAGCGGTTTTTTATATAAACATTATATTTAAAAAGCAGGTTTATTGGTGCGGTAAATAACTCTTTATACCTGATCCCATGAAAGGTCGTTGGACAAGAGAGCCAGTACTCTTGTCCGACGGACATTAAATGGAGGAGGTTGTTTGAACATTTTACGCTACCATCACGTTTGTTTTATATCGCTTTTACCTGCAGCAATAATGTGCCTGCAACAGACCGCAGAGAATAAGTATCTATCCCGCATTATTTACATTTTTATCTTTTCCCGCCCATGCGGCCGCAGTGTTTACGGAATCCGCCATGTGTTAACGGTTTTGAAACCATATTTTAATCTACACTTGATAATTTATGATCTGTCCGGCGCCGATTGCCATGCCGGCCGATTGAGTGTTTTTGCAGGAGATTTTGTCAGCGGCAGCGACGTGTATGAGGTGCTGGCCCTGGAGTCGGAATCGAACAGCAGATTGCTGAAAAATGAGAGTTTTTTGGATTGGCTGCAAGGCCGCAAAGAACAGTTTATGCAACAGTTCCGCCTGGCCATCATCGATCTGGTTCGGGACGAGATTGTGACAAAAGAGGCGTATTACCGCGGACTGGATCAGGAGGATATGGTAAAAAGGCATATGGAGATGTGGCAGGATGCCTATCTGGCCCGATATGCCCGTGAGCAGTATTTAAAACAGCTCAAACAACATCCTGACTTTGATCCTGAGAGGATGAAAGGTCAAAATACTTTTATGGATGAGTATATCACCACGTTACAGAGGAAATACACTGCGGAAATCGAGGTGGATTTATCCGTTCTCGATGGTATTTCACTGATGCGTACAGATTTATATACGGCACAACCGTTTGTACCGTATTCACAGGCGGTTCCGCAGTTTCCGGCTTTTATTATGCAGGATTATCTAAATTATGAACAATAATTTCATAAATCAAAAATTTTATCATTTATTCAAGAACATTTTATTTTTTTGCGCGTCTAAGAAATATTAAAAGTTATACTTGTACTCATAACTTGTCAATATTTAAGGGAGCCAGCATGCGTATTTTAACTATTATTTTGATACTTTCGTCCTTGCTTCCGTACATGAACGTTTCGGCCAAAACCAAAATAAGTTGCACTTGGGCAAGCGGGCCGATTGTCGTCGACGGAGCGGATGATGATTGGGCGGATGTCGAGGTGAAAAAAATAAAATCACTCAAAACTTCCATGCGTATGGCCAATCAGGATTCCAGCCTGTATATTATGCTTCAATTTACTGATTTTGAGATGGCCAGCAAAGTATTTATGGGCGGCATGACGCTTTGGTTTGATGACGACCGCCATAATGGGATTCGCTACCAGGGCACATTTGCTGTTGCCGACACACTGCAAAAGAAGGCTGAGGCCAACAAAGCCTCATATAGCGCCGCAAGGCGATTCGATGCCGTTCTGAATCTGGGCAAGATGCTGATTATAAAGGATAATCGCGGATACTGGGTGGGCGGTCTTGAAACACCGACCAAGGCGATTTCCTGTTATCAAAAAGGCGTGTTTTCTTACGAGTTCAAGATACCGCTGAAAATATCAGAGGGGGTTCCCTTTGGTGTTGTGGCAAAACCCGGCGAGCGGATCACACTGTGTCTGCAGGTCGGACGGGGAAGGGGTGGTTTTGCGCCGGTGGATATGATGTCGGCCGGTAGTGCTGAAATGGGCGGCGGGCCCGGCGGTGGGGGTGGACGCGGTGGCGGCAGGGGCGGCGGCGGCATGGCAGGCGGTGATATGGGAGGCGGCGACATGGGCGGCGGTATGATGGGAGCCGGCGGCGGCCCTGGAATGGGAGTTCAGGAAGAATGGTTCAGAGTTGACCTGGCGGGTGCGCCGGAATAATTGTTTGTTGAATAACTATTTCACCACCGTCATCTTTTTGATTTGCTTGTGCGATTTTTTTCCGTCATCCGACCGTGCTTCCATTCGATAAAAATAAACACCCGCATTCAAACCGGTTGCATTGACGTTTATCGTAAAATCTCCAAACGCATGGTGCCCGTCGACAAGGGTTTTGATTTTTTGGCCGAGGATATTGTAGAGTGTGATCGTGACCTGGCTCATGTCCGGTACACGGTAACTGATCGTGGTGACGGGATTGAAGGGATTGGGAAAGTTTTGCCCTAACTTGTAGGCTTGGGGAATTTCCATTTCGTCAAAATCATCGTTGTACTCACCGACTTGACGAACAGCTACACTGTCAATGTATATGCCCGTACCGGACAGGCCGGCGCCAAACAGCAGCATGGCATCATAATCAGAGGGTACAGGCACTCCGTTAATGATCGTCATTTCAGAAGCGGGTTTCCCCGGTTTTGCCAAAACTTCTAACTGCTGATCTGCTTTTATTTCACCGGAGGCGGAGTAGAGAATTTTAGGATCGTATTTTTCAATGTTACTGGTTTGAAAATGATACGACAACGGTTGCATTATTCTTTCTCCGGTCACGCGTACAAAAACGGCTTCGCCGGGCGCAAAGTTTCTGGCGGGTTTAAAAATGACCGTGTTGCCGGAACGAATAACCTTTCCCGATACCGGTCCACTTTTTTGACCCTTTACTTCAAATTTCAAATTTAAAGTTTCGGGGGTTTTATATTTAATTAAAAGTGTTGTCTGCGTCGAGATATCACGGGCATTGTCCTTTGGATGTATGTAAATGGGCATCTCCTTCGACACTGCAAAAGCATTCGAAAATACAACCGTGATCAGAAGAATTATTCTCATTTCAACTCTCCTCCGTTTTGTTACAAATATTACTTTCCGTCGATTTATTGTTGCGGAAATTGAGAATACTTTAAGGGACATCCCTTCAAAATGTGGCTTTGTTTTTAAAAAATCAGCGAATGTAAACAAGAGGTGTTTCTGCGAAAATTTTTTATGTCATATGTAATTTTTTGATGACATAATGAGCAATGTCTGTTGTTAAAAAACAATAACTTACGTAAATTATTGCAGCCGTGATGCTTATATTGCAAAAATCATTCCATCTTTTATGTAATAATTTAGATTTTTGATTATAAATAGAGCACAAGAAAATACGGCAGCTTTTTTATTGAAGAAAAATATGATTAACATTTGTGTATTAGTTTTGTATATTAAAATTCAATTATTTGTGGTAAAACAAAAGTTTGTGTATTAAAGGCAAGAGTAAATATTATTCGTTTTCTATACGTGCAAAATTATCCGGAATTAAAACTGTTTCTGTTTTTCTGTTTAGGATTTTTGTCCACACCATTGATGCTCGGTGCCCGTGTGGAAATATCGGGTGTTACTTTTGGCGAATTTTCGGCGGCACGGGATCCGGGATCCCGATATCTTGAGAACTGGACCGATATCAGCATTTCAAAGGGCAGGTTTCGAATGGGTGGCCGGTTTTCACTCCATCAGCCGCCCGCCTCATTCGGCCGGCAGGACACCACCTGGGGCCTGACACATCGTTTTGTGGAATACCAGAATGGCGGTTTTAAATTTCGAATCGGCAATTTTTATACGCTATTGGGACGTGGCCTGGTGTTGCGTGCTTTCGATCATCAAAGCCTGCGGTGGGATTCCAATATCGACGGCGCCAAACTGGATTACGCGAACCGATTTTATGAGATCGAACTGCTCGGCGGCCGGCCCAGAAAAACACGGCTTTCCGAACAAGAAATGTCAAAAAATACGCCTGCGACCGGAAAAAAGCTCCCGGCGCTTTATGGCGGCCAGGTGCGCCTGAAACCCTTACAGAGTATTCATCTTGGCGCAACCGGTGTATATACTGAACCCGGTGCAGCTGCAACAGAGGGTTTTTTTCGAGGTTCTGTCTTTAGTGAACTTTTTAGCGAGTTTGGGACGGCATACGGCGAATTTGCACAGGTTAAATATCCGGCCGGCCAAAATCCGGAATACGGCCGGTCACTGTATGTTTCAGCATCGACAATGCTGGGCTATCTGGGATTGGCCGGCGAGTACAAACTGTACAAAAACTTTGCGGTTTTCGACGGTCTGTTGTCCAATCCACCCACTGCCACGCGTGAACATCTTTTCACCCTGCTGAACCGCCATCAATTGGTACAAAACCTGCAAGACGAGCGTGGTTATGCTTTTGAAATGAATTATCCGTTTTTCGAGATGGGTCTTTTAACGGCCAGTTTCAGCCGCACCACGGACAGCCGTTTCAATAACATGCTTCAGGAGGCTTATTCCCAGCTTGAAATCGACGACCTGCTGAACGGTGAGTGGATTTTCGCCGGGGCACTGCAAAAAGAGTATTCAAAACGTTATTTGCATGCTGTCGTTTACACGGCTCAGCAATTGTCCCGCTTTTATGCCCTGTTGTTCACATTCGAACATCTCCACGCCCGTGACAGGGCAACAGAGCCGGATCGAATGTTTTATGACCAGCTTTTGACTATTGGGTTGAGCAAATCTCCACGGTGGACGTTATCGTTGATCACCGAACACAGCACCGATTTTACCGTTGATCCTGCATATCAGCCGGGGAATACGCCGGTCCGACATTTTTATTGGAACGGCGGTCAACTGGATGTAAATATATACAGAAATTTTGATCTATCGATTTTTGCAGGAAAAAGACGCAAAGGTAAATTGTGCGCGGGTGGTGTGTGTGTGGTAAAGCCGGAATTGGAGGGTGTGGAGGTCACGCTGACAGGAAGGTTCTAAAAAACAGTAAATTTCGATCAACCAGGAGAGAACATGAAGGCTTTGAATTGTTTCATGCTGATTTTTCTGTTTATTTTAACAACCGTGTTGTTCGCCGACGGCCAACGAAATCCGGTACTGGAATACGCCACAGGTGTCTGGTGTACCTGGTGTCCTGAAGGTCACGCCGTGATAAATAACGAAATTTTGCCGGAAATTCCCAACGCTATTGTGCTGGCGTATCACGGTCCGCCGAACGATACCGGTGATCCCATGTCTTTTTTTGAAGGCAATGATGTTATTGACCGGTTGGGTCTTTCAGCTTATCCCACGGGAATCGTGGACCGCGTTTCGGGTATTGTATCCAGGGATGAATGGCTGACTCGTATGCGGAGCCGGTTGAAAGAGGATCCGTCCGTGGATATAAAGGTTGTGCACGAGTACGACTTGGACAACGGTAAATTTACCGCCTTGATTAAAATGACGGCGTTGACTGAGCTGAATGGGATTTTCCGGTATAACACCGTTTTGGTGGAAGACGGACTGGTGTTTCCGGATTATCCTCAGGTGAGCGGCGGTCCCGACTACGTTCACAATCATGTGGTCAGGGCTATGATGAACGGCAGCCGTGGGGATATTGTGAGCCAGGATGTGTGGATTGCCGGGCAGAAAATCGAGAAAACGTTCAGTTATACCGTAAGAGGGGAGATTGTACCCGATAGCTGCCATATAGTGGTTTTTGTTTACCGGGAAGAATATCCTCTGGCTTCCAACGGGGAAATTTTGCAGGCCGAACAATTAAAACTCGTCGTTCCCAAAGCCAAAATTTTAGCCGCCGGACACTCCTCGGCTGTAGCGGAAAAATCCGCCACCTGCCAATTTACTGCCCGGCTATATAATGAGAGTGTAAAAAAAGATACTTTTAATATCAGTCTCGTCTATTCGGGTCCGCAAGGATGGGATTATGCTTTTACCAACAACAACGTGACTTATGCTAACGACGCAGTTGCAACTGTGGAAATAGAATCCAAGGATTCCACGGGAATATTTGTGACTCTGGAGCCAAAGACAATCACAGGATTCGGACAGGTTGAAGTAAAATATCAATCCGTAAACGATCCCCGTGTGACCGGTAATGTGCAGTTTCGTGTCGTTACGGATTCCGGTGTGCAGTTGCTTATTGTTCAAGAGGATACAAAGACCGGGATTGATACGGTTTTATCCAACAGTGTGCAACGTTTTTATCCGAAAAAGTGGGGCGTCGTTCATCGAAGCGCGTTATGGAAGGAAATTCAGGATCTGAGTGCCTTTGAGGTGGTTCTGTTTTCCTCGGGTAACACCGGACCGGCATTTCTGCCTCAGGAGGTCGATCATCTGTCGGCCTTTCTTAACAATGGAGGCCGTCTTGTTCTCAGCGGCCAGGATATGGCACGTGATGTTTTTGAAGCCGACGGTGCCAGCCGGTTTGCCCAGGATTTTTATAAAGATATGCTTCACATTCAATATGAGGGGGACAAATCCAAATTTCAGTTGCTTTCCGGTGTGAGTGGCGATCCTATCGGCAACGGCCTGTCATTGACCCTGAATAGCTATTACGACAAGTCACCGGATATTTTCGCCCCGTCCGGTCCAACGGCACTGTCTGTGTTGACCTATATGAAAGGACCGGAGATCGCTGCGATCCGTACCGAAACCGAAATCTACCGGGTTTTTGTAATGGGGATCGGCCTTGAACAGATCAGAAAACAGGCCGATCGTGATACTCTACTCGCCAGAGCGGTCCGGTGGTTGACATATGTCCCGCCGGGGGTGGGTGAGTCATTTACGATGTTTGTGGATTCAACGCGTTTTACCGGGCATCCCGGTAGACTTTTCGATCGGTATGCTGAAATTCAAAATACATCCGAGAAATCCTTAAAGCTACGTGTGATCCGCAGCCGGAACCAGTTGCCCGAAGGCTGGTTCAGTGCACTCTGTGTGGGTGAATTGTGTTTCCCGTTCACCCTGGATACCATCGATGTATTTGAGTTTAACGGTGATCTGCCACCGGATGAGAAACTAGACTTTCATTTGCAGGTAGGTTCACATGTCAGCCAGGCCGGCAACGGCATTGTGGCAGTAAAAATTCAGGATGTGGATAATCCTGCGGATACGGTGACCGTGACTTTTTACTTTTCCACGGAGCCGTCTTCAGTTGATAAACATCCGGTTGTTGGCCCTACTCGCTTTGGATTGGAACAAAATTATCCCAATCCGTTTAACGCGTTCACAAAAATTCGGTACACCGTTCCGGAAGGGGAACAATATAACGTGAAATTGGAGATTTTTAACGAAACGGGACAACGTGTTCGAACCATTGTTCATCAAAAACAATCATCCGGCGAATATGAGATATTATGGAACGGCCGGCATCAAAACGGCCGGCAACTGCCCAGCGGCATTTACTTTTACCGTTTGACGATGGGTGGCTTACAGAAAACCCGAAAACTTGTTTATATTCGATGATAAAAATTGTAAAAAAAATTGCTGTTGTTGCTGTGCTGATGATCGTGTCCTGCACGACGCAGGATGGTGTATTGGAGTCTATCGAGCAGAAATTCGGGCGGGTGGGCGTTATCTGTAATGTCGATAGTGCGGTCGTTTTTGTGGATGGCGTAGTTACTGAGGTAGTCACTATTTCAGGCGACACCGTGATGCTGGACAGTATTCCATACGGTTCCCATGAAATCAATTTGCAGTTGTTGTGCTACCAAACGGCAGCGCCAAAGATGATTGTCGTGCAAAGTCGTGAGGTGTATTATCTATCGTTTGAAATGCTGTTGCTGGATACAGTGGGCAACCTGTTCATTACCTCTTACCCGGACAGCTCACAGGTTGTTGTGGATGGTTTGGATCGCGGATATGCCCCGGTATTGCTTCATTGCCTGGCGGCTGGTGGGCATCAAGTGGATATTAAAAAGGCCGGATATGAGCGAGTCACCCAAACGGTGCATCTGGAGGGCGGGAAAACGGATTCTTTGAGCCCATCGCTCGCATTAAAACGGCTGGTTTTAATGGAACATTTTTCCAGTACCTCATGCATTCCGTGTGTGAGTGCCGACGAGAGCATCATAAAGGTATTGGACGCAGTCGGTTCCGAGACCGTGATCAGTATCAGTTATCATACGGAAATTCCGGCTCCCGGGGATCCCATGTATCTTTTTGCCCGTCTGGAGAACGAAGCACGGCTGGATTATTACAATGTTTTAACCAATCCCGTGGTGTTTGTGGACGGTTATGTGTCGGAGTATGGTACTTCGCAATTGGAGTCGCGATTATCTGCCGCCATCGCGATCCGGGAAAACATCCCACCGAAAGCTGTTCTGGAGATTTTTAACCTGGAAAAAAATCCGTCGCTGATAAAGGGAGATTTATTTGTTCACCCACTGGTCGACCTGGATGCCGGTCTGAACGTTGCACTCATCGAGAAATCTGTCAACTTTACTCATCCACCGGGACAAAACGGTCAAACCTATTTTTTTGATGTTTTGCGCCGTTTTTGGCCGGCCGCGGACGGGAGCCGGTTGTCCTTGACCACCGGTAAACGTTTTCAAATATCCTTTGAATTTAAATTGCAGGATGGATTAGCTTTGGATCAGCTCGAGGTTGTTGCTTTTTTGCAGGATGTGGAGACCAAAGAAGTGCAACAGGCGGTTTCAACACTTTATCCATAATTTTTGAGGTTTTATGCGATATTTTTTTGTTATTTTATTGTTTTTATGGGGGCCGGTTTTTGCCGGAACGCCGGATTTTACCTTGCCGGGTCTGGACGCCGAGACGGTAAAACTATCCGAAAATTTCGGCAAGGGACCGATCATTATAAATTTTTGGGCCACATGGTGCCTGCCGTGTAAAGCCGAGATGAAGGCGTTAAAGAAGGTATACAAAAAATATCAATCCAGGGATTTACATATATTTTCTATTTCCATTGATGACCCCAAAACCGTAAACCGGGTTAAGAGTTTTGTGAAGGCGAACCGCTATCCGTTTACGGTTTTGCTGGATACCAACAGTGAAGTTTTCCGCCGGTTTGGCGGCACCCATCCGCCCTTGACGATTGTTTTGGACAGGGAGGGTGCCATCAGGTATAGCCATACCGGATATCGAAAAGGGGATGAGAACCTGCTGATGGAGCAACTGGAAAAGTTTTAGTGTTTATTCTTTCAGCACCATGTCGATACACATAACGGCTGCCAGTATTAATCTTCGAACAGGGTCGTCCGGTGCGACGTGTTCTTTAATTTCCAGTATGTAATTGTCGGCGCTCGTGAAAAATTCTTTGCCGATACCCGCCCATTTTTTTGACACATGTGCGATCTCGGTTTCGCCGGCTTTAAATGAAAAATTCCAACCGGTCCATTTGCCTTTTAACGAACAAACCGGTTCCTCATTTTGATTCAAAACTTCAAATGCACCGCCGATTGATAATAATTTCTGCCGGAAGCCGCCGATTTTTTTATCGTATTCGTCAAACACATCCACATGAGAGCGGAACCAGGTGGTTCCCCGTTTTATTCGGACAATTTTTTGTTTGTTCGGCGTCCGTATTTCAATGTCGAACGGCGTCATGCGTTTGTAATCGGTAAACCGTAACATTTTTGTGAAAAATCCCAGATTTTCTTCCCGGCATTCCATAATAATTTGGCCGGTTTGCGGATCGTAAATGTCGTAATTGTTGGCGGCTTTAAACATGCCGATATGTTCCTTGACTAGGTAAAGATTTTTTTTTAAAATGTCGGTCATGCTCCCTCCTGATTTTATGTTGAGTATACGGTATAGTATGATGCAGGTCATCCACAGTTTTTGACAACCGGCTTGTGATTGGATGTACGCGCACTCTTCTGATATCGGAAATTATAAATATTATTTGTAAAAAAGTATTAAATTTTTTACTTTTGGATTAAATAATCCGAATGTTGTAATCAAAAGTTTTTGGTATATCAGGAGGGGAAAAACTATGAAAAGATGTTTATTTATTTTTGCCATCGGGTTTTGGACTTTTTTTAACTGTGAAAAGGATTCTCAGCCTACGGCACCGTCAAATGATAAAGGAAGTAAAGTGCTGGCGACGGATACCATCGGCCCTGAAGGGGGAGCCTTCGGCGTTGAGGATTTTGAGCTCAAGATACCCGCCGGTGCATTTCGTTCCGATAACGAATTGGAACTTGAACTGTTGACAACCGAATCAACTTTTGGTGAAAACAATTTTTCCAGAAGATTTCGGCTCGGCCTTCCGGCCGAATACTATCAGCCATTGGAATTGAGAATCCAATATCAGGGGACGCTCACTGAAGAAAGTTATATTGCCATTGCGGAAGATGTTTATACCTGCAGCCTGGATACCATCACAACCGCCTATAGACTTGTTCCTGCAAAAGAATCGTCCGGTTATCTTGTCTGCCAGCTGCCGGCACCGGATGTTGAAGGGGGATTAGCCAAAACAACGGTTGCGGACAGGGTACAAGGGGATAAATTTTATATAACAATCGATGGGGCGATCAATGGCTATATGACCTATGTAAGTCACTCAGATCATTTCAAAATTGTATTCCCGAATTCTCTAAATGCGCAGGCTAAAATACTGGGTAATTACCTTGAAGAGGCATACAACACTTTTAAAAATATGGGTTTTGAACATGAGAGTCTGAGGGATTGGCCGGCAAGTGTTACGGTGAAGGAATTGGATGTGGAGACTTTCGGTAATTATTATAGTTCGGGATGGGGCGATGATTATGGGTACCTTGAGATCAATTCAAAATTCATGGACAACCTTGATCAATTACGAATCACAGCAGGCCATGAATTTTTTCACCTGGTTCAGGCTTTGTATGATCCACGCTGGGCCTATACACAATCCAAATCCGGCGGCGTTCATGTGTGGTTGGATGAAGCGACTGCGGTCTGGGCCGAGGAATACTTTACCCCAGTCTCAAACTATTTCTCTTCAATTCGTGAAGGTCATTATATGGCGCCGTTTTATGGGATGCAGAAAGGGGCGCAAGGCAATGCCCAGGAGCATGGCTACGGTATGTCCGCCATGATAAAATATCTCGTTCAAGAGTACGGCGTCAATTCCCTTGTCTCAATCTACAAACAATTACAAAATGGAAAACACCCCGTTGAGGCTGTCGATTATTACGCACCCCAACCGATTTCATACTGGTGGGGGGAGTTTTTACAGGATTACGTACTTGGGAATTTATATGAAGATGTAAATGCTTCATTCTGGGTAAAAAATAAATGGGGCGAATTTATCCTTCGTTCTGATCGTGATACCTTGTTTACATTTTCGGGCAGTTATCCGGACCTGTCCGGAAAACTTTATTATATTAAACTCGACTATGCCGGCATTGACAAAGAGGCTGAGATGGTATTCGAGCTGACCGAGGGCGCCCTGTCCGGCGAAATATATATTATGGAGCATTGTAGCAATAATGATATTATTGCCCTGGATTACGGCAGCGAAAAGGTAATGATCCCTAAAATTCGGGAATTGAAGGAAAAAGGTTCAAATCTTTTTGTTCTGGTTTCAAACAGCCGCTATGTATCTCCTTACACCGGGACATCAGATATCGAGTTACAGGTTAGGATCGTCAAACCGGCCAATCCGTTGTCAAAATTCGACGGCTGTTCGATCCATCTGGGCGTATGGGGTCATTATTTGACTTCTGATGCCACGGAAACGAAAAAACGTGCGTTTTTTCCCTGGTCGTGTGAGGGAAGTTTTGAAGACAATGTATTTCATGGTTCATGGGATGAGGTCGATCAATGGGGTGACCGGCAAACCGGTGATATATCGGCCGAGGTTGATCTCGATAAAGAGATTATTACGGTTTTCTCATTTACGAACACCGGTGATTACGGCACCTATACAAAGCAAGAGAGCCTCTCCGGTTCAAATATTCCCTTATCCTATCAGGAGGAAGAGATGATGTCATTCCTTTTGGAGGGAACAGACGTCTGCAGTCATATCCAACTCACTTATAGATGGGAGCGAGGAGATGATTGGGAAGTTATTCAAAGCATCGAGTGTGATGAGAACAGTGGATTGGAAATAATCTTTGGAGAATTGTAACTTTTTCTGTATAAAAAAGAGGTCCGAGTGAAAAACATCAAAACGATGAACCTGAAGAATCAATCAAATCGCCGCGGTTTTATAAAAAAAACATCGACCGCCGCCGTCTTTACCATCGTGCCACGTTTTGTGCTGGGCGGAAGCGGCTATGTTCCGCCCAGCGACCGGTTAATTCTTGCAATGGTCGGAACCGGCGGGCGGGGAATGAATAATTTGAAAAGCTTTTTGCAGCATGATGATGTTCAAATCGCCGCCATCGCCGACGTGACCGAAGAGGCGGATTACAGTGACTGGTATTACAAGGAACCGGGCGGCCGTAAACCGGGCATCGAACAGATAAAGCGGCGTTACGGCGACGATGCAAAATGTAATGTATACATTGATTTTAGAAAGATGCTGGAGGTGGAAAAAACCATCGATGCCGTCGTTGTTTCGATACCTGATTTCTCTCACACAGTTGTCGCGCTGGACGCCATCCGGCGCGGCAAGCACGTGTATGTGGAAAAACCGCTGGCCCATACAATCTATGAGGTGCGAAAACTGACGGAGGAAGCCAAAAAGGCGGGAGTCGTCACCCAGATGGGCATCCAGGGGCATGCCGACGAAGGGCTGCGGTTAACGGCAGAGTGGATCAAAGATGGCGCCATTGGTGCGGTTCACGAAGTGCATGCGTGGAGCGACCATGTAAACCGCTCCGGTTGTATGGAGGGCTGGCCGCAGGGAAATTATGACATACCTAAGGGATTGGATTGGAATTTGTGGTTGGGTCCGGCCAAATACCGGCCCTATCATCCCGCTTACACCCCGGCCAGCTGGCGGGATTTCTGGGATTTCGGCACCGGCAAGATCGGGGATATGGGGTGCCATAACATGGACCCGGCGTTTTTCGCCCTGGATCTCGGTTATCCCGAATGGATCGAGGCACGGATCGCTTATGCGGATGAAATACACAGGCCGTTTGCTTCAATGGTTTTTTTTCAATTTCCGGCACGCGGAAATAAACCACCTGTGAAACTTGTCTGGTATGGTGGACTGATACCGCCTACGCCGGAAGATCTGGAACCGGGCCGGCAGCTTACCGGTGGCGGAAACGGTATTTTGTTTATCGGGAAAAAGGGTAAAATGATGTGCGGCGGCTGGGCCGGTACACCGCGATTGATACCCGAAACGAAAATGAAGGCTTATCAGCTGCCGCCGAAAACTTTGGCCAGAACGCCCGGTATTTACCGGGACTGGATCGACGCCATAAAGAACGGCCGTAAATCCTGCGCCGATTTCGAATACTGCGGTCCCATGACCGAAGTCGTACTGGCCGGTGCCGTCGCCATGCGCTGCCGGGAAAAACTGTACTGGGACGGACCGGGCATGAAGGCGACCAATTACCCCGATGCGGAACGGTTTATTGTACCGGAATATTGTAACGGGTGGACGCTGGAGTGAGGCGTACTGTTTTGCATTACATCATGTGGGTTTTAACAATTTTTTATTTCAGAACCACAGACTATTGCGATTGATGTTCAAATGTATGATGGGACGACCGTCCTGATTAAAAACTTCAAGGACATATCGGTCATCTGATTGGTTGTCAGACCGGTCAATGATGCGGCCAACAAGTTCTTGCAGGGATTCCAGCTTCATCCAAACCTCAAGTGTAACTTGAGTTGTTATGGCGTCAATTTGATCGTCGTTGTCATAAATGATGACCTTGTCATTTAGACCATCAAAATAGAGACAGAAATCTTTAACAGTAGGGTTTATCAATGTGTCACAAGATAATAAAAATGGCAGCAATGCCATCGTTATTAAAGTTCTTGATGAATTTTTCATGAAATAGCCTTTTTTTTTAATATAAATAATAAATAAGACAAAATCAAAAAGGAAAAGTTGTTTAAAATTACCGTTCAGGAAGGATCAAAAATGAGTGGAGTACAATAGGTGGATCATTTGATTTTTTTTCCAATAGATCCATCCTGTTGATCCCGCAATGCGGGATTGATCCAGTCAAAATCTAAATACTTCTTAAATGGGTTAAAGCTGAAGTCTAAGCAGTTCATTTAGAGAGCCTTTACTATAACATATTGCCTACCCTGCATCTAATCAACTTGCATTTTAAACCTATTCGCTGTATATTTATTGATACAGGTTCACAGAGATATCTGTATGATGTCTTTTAAAAATGCACAATCGCGGAAATTTAAAAATCCCAAAGTCGAAAACTCTAAAAATTTTAGCCATCACAGTCACACCTAAAAGTCAACATTATTCTTGTTAGATATCAGGAAAGCAAGGAGTCCAAAATGCAAGAATTATCCCGAAGAAATTTTTTCAAAACAGCGACGGCCGGTACGATCGCCGGGGCTGCATTGCTGCAAAAGAAAGCCGCTTCCAAACCGCTGGACAAAGTAAAATTGGGTAAAACCGGCATCGAGGTGTCGTATCTGGCCATGGGTACCGGCACCAACGGCGGCAAGTACCATTCCAATCAAATACGGATGGGACTCAAGCCGTTTATCAGCATGGCCCGCCATGCGTACGAATCCGGTATCACCTTTTTTGAAACAGCGGAAATGTACGGCACACAGCGATACCTTGGTCCGGCGCTGCAGGAAATACCGCGAAAGGACATTGTTCTTATGACCAAGATTTGGGTTAGCGGCAGTAATTGGGCGAAAACGTTGACGGTGGAGCAGTACCTTCGCCAGGCCAGGCGGGAAATGAAAACGGATTACGTAGATATCGTGCTTTTACACTGTATGACATCCGAAGACTGGCCGCAGGAATTTGAGACATTTTGTTATGGTCTTTCCAAAGCCAAACAGGCCGGCGATATACGCGCGCATGGCGTCTCGTGTCACAGTCTTGCTGCACTTAAAACGGCCGCTTCAAGCGACTGGGTGGATATTCTTTTGTCCCGCGTTAACCATGCCGGCCGTCACATGGATGACAAACCGGAAGTCGTCATGCCGGTGCTGGAACATGCTCACAACCGCGGCGCCGGCGTCATCGGTATGAAAATCTTCGGCCAGGGTGATTTTGAAACCCGTGAGGAGAGACAAAAATCTTTGGACTATGTGTGCAACAGTCCCAATGTGGATGCCATGACTATCGGATTTGAATCGGAAGAGCAGATCGATGACGCGATCGGAATGATCGGGACGGTGAGGGGGTAGGGTGGATTTTCTACTGCGGTAAACCATTTGGGGGATCATGTGGAACTTTTTTTCAAAGGTATCGAGTGCGAGTAAACTGCACGCTCAGGTCGTTGGCTTGTTAAACATGTGAAAAAAATACATCGTCGATAATGGAGTGATACAAGGTTTCCTGTTTTCCTGCTTTATTTGTTTGTTTGATTATGATAATTTTTATTATCATAAGATGCATTTTTTAAATATTATGATTATTTTAATTATCATAAATTTCCCTTGACAATAATAGAAAATATTGATACTTTTTGATAATAATAATTATCATAATTAATGTTAAATAATTTTTATGGTTATAAAAGGTATCATTGTGAATATATACGCAAAAAGTGACCGAGCCATCCTGCGTGAGATCGGGGCGCGTATTAAACGCCGGCGCCTGAGCCAAAACATTACCCAGCAGGTGTTGGCTGAAAAGACCGGACTCAATCGTATGACAATCGTTCAACTGGAGAAAGGCGATTCCTGTACCATGATGACTTTCATCCAGGTATTGCGCGGTCTTGAAGCCTTGGGAGAACTGGAAAATTTTTTACCGGAACCCGGCATTCGTCCCCTGCAGTTGATCGAGATGCAGGGTAAAGTCAGGCGAAGGGCATCTACAAAATTAAAACCTCCGGAAAAAGGAGAAACGGAATGGTAAACCGTGTGGAGGTTGCCGAGGTACGATTGTGGAATCGACGTGTCGGTGCTGTGGCGTGGAATGAGGCCAATCAGTGTGCCACTTTTGAATTCGCCCCTGCTTTTCTGGAAAACGGATTGGATATAGCACCAATTACCATGCCGCTGGAAAGAGTACGGGCCGGTTCCACATTATTTGAGTTTAGAACACTGCCGGCTATAACATATCACGGCTTACCGGGCCTCCTGTCCGATTCCTTGCCCGACCGGTTCGGCAATGCCCTGATCGACCGCTGGCTGGCCGTTCAGGGACGCCTGCCTGATGATTTTAACGTTATTGAGCGGTTGTGTTATACAGGTAAACGCGGTATGGGTGCACTGGAATTTAAACCGGCCATCCAGCAACAATTGGAAAAATCCGTACCTGTTGAAGTGGAGGAATTGACGCAATTGGCCCGGATGGTGCTGGATGAAAGATCAAAATTAGCAACTGACTTTAAGCATGATCCCACAGATGCGTTGTTGAATATTATTCGCGTGGGAACATCGGCCGGCGGCAACCGCCCCAAGGCTGTTATCGCCTATGATCCCGATACGGGCCAAGTCCGTTCAGGCCAGGTGGAAGCCCCTGAAGGTTTTGATTACTGGCTGTTAAAATTTGACGGCGTGCAGGACAAAGTGCTGGGCGATCCCAAAGGATACTGCCGTATCGAATACGCCTACTATCTCATGGCCAAAGCCGCCGGAATTGACATGATGGAATGCCGCTTGCTGGAAGAGTCCGGGCGCGCGCATTTTATGACCCGCCGGTTCGACCGGCCCGGTGAAAGTCAGAAATTGCACGTTCAGTCATTATGCGGTATCGCACATTTTGATTTTAATGCACCGGGGACGTATTCTTATGAGCAGGCCTTTCAAATCATGCGTCAACTGCGGCTGCCCTATTCCGACGCGGAACAGCAGTACCTGCGAATGGTTTTTAATATCGTCGCGCGAAACCAGGATGATCATACGAAAAACATTGCGTTTATTATGGATACCAA
>JAFGEC010000388.1 GCA_016931775.1 Candidatus Zhuqueibacterota bacterium
ACCCGAGCAAATGGAGTACCGTACCAACGGATTTCAGATATTCGATATCACCGAATCCGATACCGGCTCCCTGGTGTACGAAGAAACGCCTGAACACTTTGTGCGGATCAATATTCTATCCGAGCAGGTTTCGGCCACTCAAAAGGTATATTACCTGAACGACCTGCGGCCTGTCGTTTCGGACCTGTTTGACGGTATTCAGCTGACGCTGGATGAATTGCAAAAAGAAGTGTACTGGGATTCTATGAATACCGGCTGGGTGCAGGGATGGGCGCCGATGAATTTCGATATCAACCGGGCCAGAATGCTGGAATATCCATGGCGGTATGATTTCGTTTTTACCGACGAGAACAACAAGTACACAACACAATATCCCGGCACCCGCCTTTACACACTTGATAACAGGCTTTTAAGAAGTGATTATTTCCTGACTGAATCTTATCCCTTTTATGTGGAAAACAAGCACTTTATTGATGACAGCACCGGTGAATATAAAAAATTAGAGATATTCTCGGTGGATACCAATCTGAACGGCCAATTTGATCTGATGGAAGATGAAATTTTGATCGGGTATCCCTATTATGACAACAGCTGGAAATGGGCGGCGACGCTTTTCAGTATCAATTTTCAGGGTATGACGGAAGATCAAATGCCCAGACCCGGCGATGTTTTTCGTGTGGACTTTGGGCGGCCGTTTGCACCAATGGATTCAGTGCTGTTCAAAGTGGCTTCCGCAGAGGAAAGAGGCGTGAGCACGGCTGAGGATTTGGACAAAATCAAGGTGGTTCCCAATCCTTATATCATGACAAACACGATGGAGCCCGCTGTGCGCAATAACAGTCTGAACCAGCGACGGAAGCTTATGTTTGTCAATGTTCCGGCACGGTGCACCATCAAGCTGTTCACCATGAGCGGTTATTTTGTGGATAGCATCGAGGTGAATAATGACAACACCAACGGCATCGTTCACTGGGACATGCTGACCAAAGAAAGCCTGGAAATAGCACCGGGTGTGTATATTTACCATGTCGAATCGCATAAAACCGGTAACAAGAAGATGGGTAAATTTGCCGTTATCAAGTAAAATAAAAACAGGAACTTTGCGAGGTAAAAAATGAAATCAATAAAAATTATCGTTCTTTTCGCACTTGCACTGTTTTCGAGCATGCCACTGCTTGCACAGGAGCCGATTCGAGTGGGTACTACGGCGGGAGAATTCCTGACCGTCGGCTACGGTTCAGCGGGTGTTTCCATGGGAGATGCATATGTAAGTGTCGTTAATGATTTGTCCGGTGTATATTTTAATCCTGCCGGCCTGGCTTTTATGGATTACAGTGAGGCCATGTTTACATATCAGCCCTGGCTGGTGGATATCCAAACTTTTCTGGCTGCGGCCGGCGTCGTTTTACCGAGAGTGGGCACCATCGGCATCAGTGCCATTGGTGTGAATTACGGTGAAATGGATGTGACGACGGTTGAGGATCAGGATGGAACCGGGGAGACGTTTTCAGTGAAGGATTATGCTTTTGCCCTGACGTATGGAAGAAAACTGGCGCAGTGGTTCGGTTTCGGCGCCTCGGCGAAATACATAACCTCCAGTATCTGGCATGAATCAGCCTCGGCATTCGCCTTCGATCTGGGCGTTATTATCAATACGCCGTTCTTTTCTCCCAACGGAGATGCAGCAAACGGCATGAATATCGGTATGAGCCTGTCTAATTACGGCACGCCGCTCAAATACGACGGCCTCGACCTGCTGCGCTCTTATGATATTATGCCCGAGGGTTCCGGAAATTACCAGGATACCAAAGTCAAGTTTATGACAGACGGCTGGGAGTTACCGCTGATTTTTCGTATCGGCGCCTCCTTTACGCCGCTTGTCGTACAGAATCACCAGGTAACCCTGGCTGTCGATGCATTGCATGTGAACAACAACAATGAGTGCATCAATCTGGGCGCCGAGTACATGCTCTACGCTCCCGGTGTGGCCCGGTTTTACCTGCGTGGCGGCTACCGCGCGCTGTTTTTGCAGGATTCGGAATTCGGCCTGACCTATGGAGCGGGCATCGAGCGCCAGTATTTCGGTAATAAAAGTCTGAAACTGGACTTTGCCTACCGGGATATCGGTATTCTGGGTATGATACCGAGTTTTGGAGTGACTATGCGGTTCTAGACCGATATGTGATTAAAAGTGAAAGACGCCGCAGTTTGACCGACTGCGGCGTTTTTTTATGAATGGATGAATTTTTTTGAAAAACCGCCCGCGGAATACACAAACGGCGGGGAAACAGGGATTGTTATTTTTTTAACACAATGAACGAATAATTTTGCTTGATGATTTCCCGCTTTATGGCCTCTTTTTTTTTTCTGATCCTTCAATGTTTGGATATATTAAATTCGGAGGATTATCTTAATAAGCGTTGAATATCAGGATAAAAATAGGTAATTTAACATAACTAAAAAAGTTTATATTCTTAAACATAGCAGATGGTTCAACTATGACGTCACTTCAATATCTTTTTATATAATAACATTGAACTTGTTGGATTACGCAAAGAAAGAAAATCAAATTTGCATTTAAGGAGGAGTTGTGAATGCGAAAAATATATTGACGATTATTCCTCTGTTCGTGGTTTTTTTAGCTTGTTCTCAACCGACAGATTCTCCTGCAAAAAAAAATCTGAATCAGAACGCCGAATTCGAGTCAGTCATCTTGAAAAGACTGTATAGTCTTGAAATCACGAAACAATGGGATCATGCGGTTAAATGCAGCCCGCGCTCTGGCATATATGGGGTATGACGATGGGAGCATATATTTAAAAGATTGTGCAAGTGGGAAAATAGTCCTTTCCAGTTCGCTTTTCGAGCGGGATGCGGCTGCTCTGGCATTACTTTTCCTCGGTGAAAAACTGCCAGACGAGTATTTAAACTGGAATCGTGCCGATCCGCTGTATGTGATGTTTTAACCTACCTTTGCTTGATTTTGGAAAGTTTTGTCATCTTTTTCTGCTATGATTCCGGCTGATGCATCGAGCAGGGCCGCAGATTAAAAGTTCGATTTAATAGAGCTTTCCACCCACCACTCGTTCCCAAGCTCGGCTAGCCTCATATGCGAATTAGGCGAATATTTTCGGAAACTGCATTATAAAGACAAGCTTTCGTTATTGCACATAGCTTGGGAACGCGTTCCGGGATGCTCAGGCATCCCCTTTTCGTGAGTAGAAATTGTGCTTTTTTATGTTGAAATCTAATTGCGGTAACTATTCAGTCTTTGCGCCCGAATCGTTTTCGTGCACATAGAAACCAAATTACCCCCAGGTTACTCACATATTACTACCCACGACAAGTTTTTATGGATTTTTAACATGAAATGCAGTATTTTACAAAATGGCAAAATCACCCTATAAAAAAATTTTAATTATTGCCGTTCTGGCCCTGCTTATCCCGGCTCTCAGTTATACCACATTTCAACTGCTGCAATACAATAAAAACGAAAAGTTGATCCGGGATATTTACGACCGGCAACTGGATGCGATTTTATTCTCGGTCAATCAGCATTGCTGGGACCAGTTTTATTTATGGACGGAATCGATTAAAAAGATCGCACAATCTTCTTTCAGTCAGGGGCAAAAACTGGATCAGTTTATACAGCAGCAACGGTTTATTGCCGGAGGATTTTTACGTTATCGCGAGGACCGGTATGTTATTTCGTGGCAACCGGAGGAAAAACCTTCCACGGCCATAGACCGGCTCGAAGTCATCTTTGCCGAATCCGGATACGAACTGGCAAAAATTCTCGAACGGGCTGAAAAAGGCTATGTTCAGCCGCTGACCATTCAATGGGCGAAGAATCAGACGCTGCTTTTTTTTCCTGTTTTACTTTCACCGGCTCAGCATTTTTGGGCCGGTATTTTGATTCATCAGGATATATTTATCCATGATATTGTCGCACTCAAGCTGGATCAGATTGTCGATGATAATTTTAATCTCGCCGTGGGACGAAAAGACGGTGAAATTTTGTTCCTGACCGATGAAAACTTTGAATTTGAAAGTTTTGAAAAGGGCGAGACATTATGGATTTTACCGGATCTGGAACTGCTGATTCAGTTGTCGGGAACGACTCTGGACCAGGTTGCCCGCTCAATGACCCGAAAGAACCTCGCCTTTTTAGTGACGATGAATATATTTTTACTGGCAGGTATATTCCTTTTAATGAAAAGTCTGATGAGTGAAATAAACCTGGCGAAACTCAAGAGCCAGTTTGTCGACAACGTATCCCATGAATTGCGCACACCGCTTGCACTCATTCGTATGCATGCGGATTTGCTGGTTCTGGGTGGCGTGCCCAGCGAAGACAAAAAATTGCATTATTACAAACTGATTTCCGGCGAGAGTGAGCGATTGACGCAACTGGTCAATAATGTGCTCGATTTCAGCAAAATCGAATCAAAAAGAAAGGAATATCAGTTTACGGATGAGGATGTGGCGGAAATCGTCAATCATATTCTGGACCGCTATTCGCTGCATTTGAAGGAAAAGGGCTTTGAGCTCGAGCGCCGTGTGCCCGCATCCTGCCGTCCGGTACGGGTGGACAGGGATGCCGTGAACCAGGCGGTTATTAACCTTTTGGAGAATGCGGTCAAATTCAGTGACAAGGACAAGAAAATTATCGTGTCGGTTCAGGACACCGAGACGGATGTGCGAATAGCCGTACAGGATTTTGGTCTGGGGATTCCGGAAGCGTTGCGGAAAAGGATATTTGAAAAATTTTACCGCGTGGACGACCCGTTCGTGCACGATACCGGCGGCAGCGGTCTGGGACTCAGTCTGGTTCGTTATATCATGGAAGCACATCACGGAAGTGTATCCGTGCAGAGTAAACCGGGCAAAGGCAGCACTTTTACATTGAGATTTCCTGCTAACCAGATGAAGGGATGATTATGGCCAAAGTTTTGGTTGTTGAAGACGAAATTGAAATGGCAAATGGTCTCAAAGATGCCTTGATGTTTGACGGCCATAAAGTCAGTTTGGCGTACGATGGTGAAGCGGGATTGAATGAGGCGGTTTCCGGGGCCTATGAATTAATCCTTTTGGATATTAAATTACCCAAAAAATCCGGATTTGATGTGTGCCGGGAAATACGGGCCCAAAATATCAGAACGCCTGTTATCATGCTTACAGCACGCGGCCGTGAGGTAGACAAGGTTTTGGGACTGGAATTGGGTGCCGACGATTATATCACCAAACCTTTCAGTGTGATGGAACTGCTGGCCCGCATTAAGGCGGTGCTGCGGCGTTACGCAGATAAACAGTCGAATGGCGGTGAATGGATCCGGATCGGCAAGCTGAAAGTTGATTTTAGCCGGTATATGGCGGAAGATGACGACGGTCCGCTGGAGTTGCTTCACAAGGAATACGAAATTTTAAAGTACCTTTGGGAACACCGGGGTGAAAAAATCCGGCGCGATCAATTGCTGGACCGGGTCTGGGGTTATGATGTATTTCCTTCCACTCGTACGGTGGACAATTATATCGTTAAATTACGCAAGCATGTTGAAGACGATCCGAACCGTCCCAAACATATCATTACAGTGTATGGTATCGGATATACGTTGATCGCCTGAACAAAAAAGCATCCTGCCTGAAAATTTTACAATTGATGACAATTGATGATTCCATGGTGACAATCGCTGTTTTTTATTCTTTTATATTACACAAGTTTTTTGTCAATATGGCATCGAGCCATCTTAAGAACGGCCTTTATTCATAAGAAAATAGTACCGGATGACGAATTTTTACGGTGTTTTCCGGTACAATAAATGTGTAGCAAAACGGTGCAATTACCGCTACCGCTACGCTTCCTGACTGCTGCAGCCCGGTTCAGGGCTGCAGCGGCCGGTAATTAAAAAAGTTATCTTATGGGGGATTTTCGGAGAAGTAGAGTATGATACGCACCGGTTTTTATTTTTTACTATTTTATTGTGTTTCACTGGCAGCGATGGATTTAAAAAAAGAGGTGGAACTGGAATGCCGCTGGAGAATCGAAATCGGCGATGATGAAGCGTATAAAAATCCCCGTTACAACGATTCCCATTGGGAAGGGACAAAGGTGCCGAACAGTTGGGAAAATGAGGGTTTCCCCGGCTACAACGGCTATGCGTGGTACCGGATTTCATTTGAAATTCCCAAAAGACTCAAGGGCAAAAAACTCTATTTAAAACTCGGACGCATTGACGATGTGGACACGGCATATCTGAACGGAAATGTGGTGGGATCGAGCGGCAGTTATCCTCCCGATTATCAGACGGCGTATCAAGTGGATCGATTGTATCCCGTCGACGAAAAGTTTATCAATTTCGGGCGCATCAACGTACTGGCGGTACGGGTATTTGACGATCATGGCGAGGGCGGTATCGTTCGCGGCGACTGCGGCCTTTATTCCCGTAAGGATATTATCCATCTGGAAATTGATATGAACGGATATTGGGCGTTTATGCCAGGTGACGAAGCAGATTGGAAAAGTACCGATTTCAATGATACAAAATGGCATGAAATTTTGGTCCCTGCCGAATGGGAAGACCGCGGATTCCGGGAGTTGGATGGAATCGCATGGTATCGAAAAAATGTCCGCATCAGCCGTAAGCTGGCAAAGGAAAAGTTGATTTTGCTGCTCGGTAAGATCAACGATGTGGACGAAGTCTATTTTAACGGTGTATTGATCGGGCAGACGGGCCGGTTTCCAACCGAAAAAGATGACGGCGACATACAAGACAAAAAAAAGATAGACCGCGCCTATTTTATCCCGCCGGATGCCATCCGGCCCGGACGTGATAATCTTGTGGCTGTCCGCGTATACGACGCCGGAAGAACCGGGGGAATATTTGACGGTGATGTTGGAATCACCACACGAGAAGAATATTTGCGCTTTACAAAACGGAATAAATAAACGGAAGTGTCATGAAACGTATCGTTCAGCTATTGCTATTTGTGTGTCTGACTGCAATAACCGCGCAGGCGCGACAAACGATTTTTCTTACCCTGGATTCTGTGGTTGATATTGCTTTAAATAACAGCTATCGAACCAAAATGTTGCGCTATGATATCGAAAGATCGCTTTTCTGGCTCAAGGCGCGCAAGGCCAGCCTGAAAACACGTGTTTATATGGATCTGCGTACACCGGATCTTCAGCATATTTCCGACTACAAGTGGAATTCGGTGGAAAGGCGGGATGAACTGGTGATGCAGAATACTCAATTGTGGCAATCGGATTTATCCGTTAAACAACCGGTGATTTTTTTCGGTTATCCGACAAACGGATACGTTTCCTTAAATTACAGAATCAACAAATACCAGCAGCGGGATGACGGCAACAAGGAGATCGATTATTATAACCGCTTTTATTTTAAATTCGAGCAACCGATTTTGTTACCCAACCGGTTAAAAAATGATCTTGAAGAGGCGCAGCTGAATTATGACGATATCAAACTCGATTACGTCGAGGAACGCGTCGGGATTATTAAAGATGTATCTGATGACTATTTCGATATCTTTAGACTGGTTTATCAAAAAAATATCTATGACGTCAAAAAAGAGTATCTCGACCGGATTTTAAACATCGTTAAAAATGACAGCGCTCGAATTTTCGATAAAACCCAGGTGGAACTGGAAAAATCCAATGTGGAAGAGAACCTGCTGAGTAATAAAAGCCGGCTGCGTATGGAATTTGTCAATCTGAAACAGCGGCTTCGGTTAAATCTTGATGATTCCCTTGCCATACAACCCACGATTAAAATATCACCCATTACTGTAAATCTAAAAAATGCGATCGACTATGGATTTTTTTACAATCCGCGTTTGCAACGGTTGAGTATTAACAAACGACGTTCCGAACTCGATGTGGAAGAGCAAAAAGGGAGAAATTCCTTCCATCTCACTCTTGAGGCCACTTACGGTCTTGAAAAGAAAAATCACCATGTGGAAACCCTTTGGGACCGGTTTGATAACAGCAATTCGGTAACACTGAACGCTTATGTTCCGCTCTGGGATGGCGGTGAAAGGCGTGCCAGAATTGAGGCCGAAACCGTGGACCTGAGACGCCGCGATCTGGAAATCAGCCAACATCGCCAGGATATCGACAGTGACATCCGCAACGAATACACCAATCTGAGGGAGTTTTACCAGCGCGCGAAAAACATGCAGCAGAGTATGGAACTTTCTAAAAAACTCACGGATATGAGT
>JAFGEC010000389.1 GCA_016931775.1 Candidatus Zhuqueibacterota bacterium
CGCTTTTATACTGCTGGGCTATACACTCATCACTTTGGTTGTCGCTTTTGGATTGGGTGGGCCACCTGAAACGGCAGAGGAACTTTATCAAATGCTGCAAACCAACCGGTTTATCGGTCTTTTGCGGTTGGATATTTTAACGGTTTTTGCGATGCCGTTTTATTATCTTGTCTTTGCCGGTATCTATGCACCTCTCAGAAAAACAAAATCTGCCTACACCGCTTTTGTCACAGTCTTTGCTTTTATCGGATTGACACTTTTTCTGACGACACCTTCACTTTTTTCTCTATTGTACCTTAGCGATCAGTATACCGCAGCAAGCTCGGAAGCACAGAAAACAATTTTACTGACGGCGGGACAAGTTGCCATGGCAACGGATATGTGGCATGCTACAGCGACCGTTTTGGGAGGAATTCTCCTGCAGAGCGCTGCCGTGTTGATTTCAATCATCATGTTAAAGTGTGACGCTTTCGGCAAGTTGATTGCCTATACCGGTATTGTCGCGAATGGCTTCGATTTGGTCCATATTTTTGTTGGTTTTTACGATGCGGAAATAAGTGTTTACTGTATGATGATTGCCGGTCCCGTGTACCTGCTGTGGTTTCCCCTGGTCGGGCGGCGGCTTTGGCAGTTAGGAAAAATCAGTGGTGGAAAAAAATAGAAAAATACAACTCATGTGAGAAGGAGAATTGTTTTGAAAAACGTATTGATCTTATACGATTCGGTTTTTGGAAATACGGAAAAGGTCGCACTGGAGATGAAAAAGGCCCTGGCCGTTCATGCCAAGGCCAAAGCCGTGCGTATCGGAGACGTAATGTCGGATGACCTGAAAGATATCGATGTACTGCTGGTCGGTTCGCCAACCCGGAAATTTAGTCCGACACCGGCGATAAAAAAATTTTTAAAAGCCATCCCCGGAGGAGGATTGAAAGATGTCCAGGTCGCTGCTTTTGACACACGGGTGGATTTAAGAGATGTAAATTCGCGTATCTTGAACTTTTTCGTGGGTATTTTCGGCTACGCCGCCGAGCCCATGGCAGCGCTGCTCAGGAAAAAAGGCGGTAAAGAGATACTTGCGCCGGAGGGGTTTATTGTGACCGGTACCGAAGGGCCCATGCGGGATGGTGAATTTGAACGCGCACGCCAGTGGGCGGGTTTGATTTTGACTTTTTAGATTATGCAAAATACACTTTTTTGTTTTTTTATTCCTTTGTGTCTCCGGTGATTGCTCGCGCTGAGCCGCAGGGACGCAGAGGGAATCACAAGTCAAGAATTTTGTTAAATTTTTAGTTTTTTGTTCATAATACTATGGAAAACAGGCCGGAGAGCCCTGCAGTTAAATCCAAATGATCTGCATAAAAACTCTGCGCCTCCCCGGCTCTGCGCGAGGGTGAAAAAATCATACTGAATTTTAGAACCCTGGTTCATTGTTTCGGTATGTTTTTCTAGATAAACAAATTTCGGGGGCTACCCCGTTTACTTTTCGCTTGCATTTTTAGCAGAATTTTTATATCCTTTTTTAATAGTTGCTATAACTTTTGTGAGCTTTTTGCGAGTATCATAATATCCGTATCGTTCGCCAGGGGGAACGAAGGATATACATGTAAAAAAACAAAAAAGGGAAATGTAATGAAAAAGGTATGCTTTTTAATATTGTTTACAGCCACGACAGTTATGTCCCAGTCGCCGGCAATGCAAGCGGACACATCCATGGCCGTTGGTTTTACCAAAAAAGCAAAAGATCTCCAGCAAAAGTCCTCCCAATACGATAGTTCGAATTTTTACTATGATAAAGCACGTGCGATTTATGAAAAAATCGTCCAAATCGATAACAGCACGGTTATGACTGAAAAATATGTGGATTGTCTGTACAACATTGGCGCCAATTATTATAAAATGGCACAGTATGGGCAGGCAATGGAATTTTTAAACGCAGCACTGGAGACCGGGTTACCAAAACTGGGAAACAACCACTTTCGAATCGCTAATGTATACGAGTTTATGGGCTCGGTGTATCGTCAGCAGCAAATGTTCGATAAAGCGTTGGAATACTATCAATCCGCCTATAATATATATTCAAAACTAGACAAAAGAGTCGGTAACTGTTATCTTAATTACGGTATACTATACCATCAAAAAGGCGATTACGACCTGGCGCTGGAAAACTATCAGAAGGCTTTGAATATTTTCAGACAGAAATACGGAGAGATTCACTTTGATATTGCCAGTGTGAGCAATAATATGGCATCAATTTATCAAGCTAAAAGCGAGTACGACCGGGCTTTTGAGAGTTTTAACCGGGCACTATCGATCTATCTCCAGATAGTCGGCGAGAATCATTCCAATACGGCCAACTGTTATTTTAATCTGGGAAATCTTTTCGAACAAAAAGGTGATCTGGAAATGTCTCTCGAATATTATCAAAAATCCCTGAACATAGATTTAAAAAATCTGGGCCCGGATCACCCCAGTGTGGCTTTTACATATAACAGCATTGGGATCAATTACGGACTCAAAGGCGATTACGATCGCTCTCTGGAATATGCCCGAAAAGCACTGGCAATTATCAATAAGGATGAAACCAGAAAAAACATTCGGGTACTTTATTTCATCTATGAAAGTATGGGAAATGCGTATTACAAAAAGGGTGAGCTAGAAAAGGCGCTTGAAGCATACAACAAAGCGATTCAATTTCAAAACGCAAATCATCCTTTTATGGCATCTTGTTACGTCAATATCGCCTCGGTACATCAGGATACGGGCCAATACGATCAGGCGCTGGAATACTGGGAAAAGTCGCTCAGGATTTTAATCGATTCTTTTGGTGAAAAACATCGAATGACTGCATATACCTACAATGGTATGGCGACTTTATTTAAATTAACAAAGCAAGATGACAAGGCACTGACCTATTACAATAAAGCATTAACCATAATGACAGAGTTGTTTGGTGAAAAAGGCTACGGTACGGCGGAAATTTTAAACAATCTAGGTACATTTTATTTTTCCCGAAGGGATTACGCCAATGCCCTTCAAATTGCCCAGCGGGCGATCGTATCCTCGGTGCGCGATTTTAGCGAACATGATGTTGAAAAAAATCCTCCCCTCGAGTCCGTTATTGCCGAGGTGCAGCTTTTTCACGCCCTGGAACTTAAAGCGGATATTTTGAAACAAAAATACACACATCTTTCTCATGATCCTCAAGATCTTTTACTCGCATATGATACATACGAAAAAACCGTACAGCTGTGCGGCCTTTTGGCGAACAGTTACCAGCAGGAAAGTTCAAAATTGTTTTTGGGGCAAAAAGCTGCCGGTATTTATGACAAAGCCATTCAAACAGCTTTGACGCTTTATGATCTGAAAAACGATACAGTTTATCGGGAAAAGGCGTTCGTTTTTGCGGAAAAAGCCAAAGCCGGTGTTTTATTGGCCGCATTGATGGATTCAAAAGCCAGGTCTTTCGCCGGATTACCCGACAGCCTGGTCCGGCAGGAAAAACAATTGCGTACCGATCTGGCGTGTTTTCAAACCCATTTACAAAACGAACTCGAAAAAAAAGCGGATCGCGACAGTACAAAGATTACAATGTTCCGGGAAAGACTTTTCGGATTGAATAGAGATTATCAAAATTTGATCCAAAAGCTGGAACGGGAATATCCGGCGTATTATGATCTCAAATATCAGAATTTTGTACCGGCTGTAGCCGATATTCAAAATAACCTGGATCCTTATACCGTGCTGTTGGATTATTTTGTGGGTGACTCCCTGTTGTCTATTTTTATTATTTCGCGGGATATGTTTGATGTCTGCTCCCTGCCGATTGATTATACTTTGATCAGAAATATCCGTTCATGCGTCCATTCGGTTAAAAAAGTAGATGCGCAGGGATTTTTAATATCAAGTTTTTATTTGTATAGCAAATTGGTGCAACCTGTCGAGAAAAAATTCAAACCGTTTAAAAAGCTTGTTGTTATTCCCCATTCCGACTTGCACCGTGTGCCCTTTGAAGCGCTGACAAGTACGAAACCTGAAAGTGATAAATTTTTTGATTTCGATGAATATGATTATTTGTTGAACCGGTATGAAATATCCTATCACTATTCGGTCACATTATATTTAAGAAACAAACTGCAGGACAAGTTTGCCCATGCCAAAAAAACGTTTGTCGGATTTGCGCCGGTTTTCAGTGACAAGGACGAGAACGGTTATATTGTGGCGAGCCACCAGCCCGTTTTTGATATGGCATATGCGGAAGCTGGGATGCGGTCCATCAGTCTGGATGGAAAACATTTGAATGAATTGAAATATTCCGAGCAGGAAATACAAAATATAATCCGGTTGTACGAAAATAAAAATCAAACGGCCATAGGTTTTTTCCATACCGAAGCGACGGAAGAAAATTTTAGAAACGTTTCCGGCGGTTACGATATCGTCCATATTGCGACACATGGTATTATACATGAGGATAATCCCCACCTTTCCGGGATCGTATTTTCACAACCACCGGACACCTCACGGATTGAGGATGGTATCTTGTACGCCGGGGAAGCCTACAATCTTGATCTGGATGCCGATCTTTTGGTGTTAAGTGCCTGCGAGAGCGGAATGGGCAAGCTGGTGAAAGGAGAGGGGCTTATGGCACTGACAAGGGGATTTTTATCTTCAGGCGTCTCGAACCTGATTGTCTCCCTGTGGAAAGTTGACGATCAGTATTCGAGTTTATTTATGACGGAATTTTTTCAGCATGTGTTGGAAGGAAAATCTTATGCCGAGGCGCTTCGTATGGCGAAATTAAACTTTGTGCGAAATCCCGCGCTGGCCTTTCCGAAAATATGGAGCGCGTTTGTGTTAGTCGGGG
Organism: Candidatus Zhuqueibacterota bacterium; assembly: GCA_016931775.1. Taxonomy (GTDB): domain Bacteria; phylum Zhuqueibacterota; class Zhuqueibacteria; order Residuimicrobiales; family JAFGEC01; genus JAFGEC01. The sequence continues at coordinate 4,862 of JAFGEC010000389.1, forward strand.
GCTAAACGACAGGATTCGCAATATCATAACCAGATAACTGAGGATATTAGACTGTAATGAAAAAATGGAAAACCCAAAGTGGTCATGAGATATTTCAGATAATGTCCGGAAGAAGCAATGTTTTTTTATTGACGAATGGCAAAACAAATATTCTGATAGATACTTCTATTCCAAGATTGTGGAATAAACTTGTAAAGCGCTTAGATTATCTGGGTATAAAATCTATTGATTATTTGATTTTGACTCATGCCCACTTTGATCATGCTGGAAATGCAAAAAGGATTAAAGAACGATTTAAGGCTTGTATTATTGTCCAGAAAGATGAAGAAGGTTATTTGTCGGCAGGAGACAACATTCTGCCAAGAGGGACAACCTTGTTGACACGGGCTATCATTCATTTTTTAGGTGAACGATTGATCTTGAAATTTAGATATGATCCTTGCAAACCAGACTTTATAATAGATTCTGTATATGATTTAAAGGAATTGGGATTTAACGCCTATTTGATACATACACCTGGACATACAAGCGGTTCGATGAGTTTGATCATCGACGATGAAATTGCAATCGTTGGAGATACAATGTTTGGCGTTTTTAAATGGTCGGTATTTCCGCCATATGGAGAAAATATAGACTTGATGATAAAAAGTTGGGGGAAACTTTTGGAGACAAAGTGTTTGGAATATGTTCCTTCTCATGGGACTGCCAATAGTAGAGTTCTCGTTCAAAAAGATTACTATAAAAGAATAAATAGAATGATGTCATATAAAGGCTCGTAAAAGTAAGCTGGCATTTTCAGGCAATCTGAGAGTGGAAAAATATTATTCTACTAAAAACTTCCCCAGGTACAACAGATCATCCTCGCTTTCCAACTTCCAGTAGTACAATCCGGGCTCGAGTTGTCTCTGGTAGGTAAAACGGTTACTCTCCGGCGTTGAGGAAAATATCTCCTCCCCGCGGTTATTCAGAATTTTTAAAAACCTCGGTGCCGGTTTGCCTTTTTCCCACTCGAAAAAATAAGGTTCCTCAAGTTTTGCACCAGGTTTTGGAGCAAGGACATTGATGGAAAATGCCCGGACATTATAGGTGATCAATCCTTCCAGATAAGGCGCCGGTTCAAAATTCGCGGCATAAAGCTCTCTTGGGTTTTGCCGTGGCACCGGCTGATGGTCCGCCTGTGGCAAAACCGGAGTCGGTGGCTCGACCGGCGTTTTTTGTTGATCGGCAATGGGTGGCAACTCGGGAACGGGATATTTTTTAAAGGTATTTTTATAAAATATCAAACAAAAAATTATCACCACAGCCGTTATCACAAGTACCATAGACCAGCGCCGTCTGTTTTCCAAACGGCCCGTAGATACAAACTGCTCGAAAAAGGCACGGATTTTATCGACCAATTGTTTTAAACTTTTTTTTAATGGAGAAGCCTCGATGTCCGATTTGAATTCCGGTTGCAGGGAATCCAAAAACTTTAGGTCTTTTAATAATTCTTGACAGGTTTCGCAATCTTGGATATGCCGTTCGATGCGAAATACCTGTGATGCGTCATCGGTCTGACCATCGGAAAATTTGATCAATTCATCGGTGGTGAGGTGGCGCTGCTGTTTTGTTATCAAAGTTTTGCGAATCGATCCATCCAAGCGAAGTAATTTATTGTACTTTTCGTGACAGGTTTTACAATGCTGTAAATGTTTTTTTAGACTCTCGCGGTCTGATCCGGATAACGGTTCATTATCCAGTAGAAGACTCATTTTGGAATCCGCCTGTTTACAGGTGAACGGATTCATATTGACCTCAACTTTGCTTAAAAATAAGGTCCGGGGAGTTTGACAATGCCAGCCAATAAATCCACATCCCGGAACCGCTTTGCTATTTACTTTGTCGGATTCAAAATCCGAAATTTTTTAATTTTTTCAACAAATTTTTTCTGTTTGTATGTAAAACATTGTTCACACGGTTAAAATTGACATATTTTTCATTTTTAAACAACAATTTTGCCTTGACTGCGATTTCTTCGTAACTCAGTTCCTGCATCCACCGGGCATATTTGATAAATTTTTCCAGGGGTGGTTCGTTTTCGATGTGTTCTTCAATAATCGTTTCCACATCACTGCAATCCGGATCTCGTGTTGTTAAAACAGGATTTTTTTCCTGCTGGGCGGATATTTTCGCCTGATAGCTTTTTTCCCGCCGAATCTCATCGATGATTCGAAAACGCACGATCGGCCATAAATAGGTGGTCAGTTGGCTTTTGCCCTGGTAAGCCCGTAATATCTTTTTGTCATTCTCCACCATGATGTGGCATACAATTTCCGAAATCACATTTTCCTGATCTTTGAAAATACATCCTTTTGCTTGCATGTAACGAATAATTTTCAGGACAAGGCTCCGGAGCTGGTCATAAAGTATTCTCTCAACGCGGTGGTTGCCGTTCAGGTACTGCTGTACGGCATAAAGATCATGATGTATTTTTTCGTTATTCAATAAATTTGGGAAATTGAGTCAAATTTTTGTCTATTAATTTAAAAAAAATTTGGAAAATAAAAAATTTTTTCGTTCAGGTTACGACAAATAACTGTAAAAAGCCTGAAAGAGGGGAACACTGGCTTTACATTTACAGGTTGTACACAAAAACAAAACACAACAACATGATTTTTTCGTTTATAGCCTGAAATTTTATTTACGGTGATTTACTACAAGTTAAACAAAAAACAGGAGATTTAAAATGAAAATGTTTGAGTGGATTATTTTGGTGGTTTTAACGGTTTTTAGTTTTTTACATGCAAAAGATTTCGAAAATGTCGATCTGATCGGTCATTGGGCCGGCGGGCCGTGTTATTGTGCCGATGCGGCCGGAACGGTTGCCTTTTTCAACGATGGTCCGGTTTTACAGATTGTCGATTTTGCCGATCCCGCTCATCCGGTAAAGCTGGGCAGCATTATTTTGCCCGGTCCGGTTCAGGATGTGGTGGTCTCCGGCCAATACGCCTATGTGGCCGACGGTGATCACGGCCTGTATGTGATCGATGTGCAGAACCCGGCATCACCAACTGTGACCGGTTTTTACGATACCCGTGGAAATGCCGTCGGGGTGACGATCCATGAGCATTATGCATTTGTGGCCGATTATTTTGAGGGGATGCTTGTGCTCGATATCTCAAATCCCGCAATGCCCGCAGAAGTGGGTTCCTATGACACGGATGGAATTGCGAAAAAAATCCACCTTGACGGTGATCTGGCTTATATTGCCGACGGCAGCAAGGGGCTGTGTATTGTCGATATTTCAAATCTTAATTTAATACAAATGGCTGGCAGCTACGACACGGAATCACATGCTTATGATGTGGCTGTATCCGGAAATTATGCATTTATTGCCGATGGCCGCGGAGGTTTGCGGGTTTTGAATATTTCGGATCCTGCCGCTCTTCAAGAAGTGGGTTTTTATGAAACCGACAGTTATTTACAACACATCGTTTTATCCGGCAATTCCGCCTATGTGGCTGAGGGAAATAACGGGCTCTTGATTCTTGATGTTTCCAATCCTGCTGATCCTGCAGAAACAGGCCGTTTTGATACGGATCATTGGGCATATGATGTGGCGCTGTCCGGTCAGTTTGGCTTTGTTGCGGATCAAGACGACGGTTTACGCGTGATCGATATCGCAGATCCGGCCGCACCCTTTGAGGCCGGATTTTGGGAAGCCGGAAGCTATGCCAGAAATGTGGCTGTCTCGGGTAACTATGCCTATGTGGCCGACGGCCAGGATGGACTTTGTGTGCTGGATATGACGAATCCGGCTTCTCCTCTGTTCATCGAATCAATTAACACCGGCAATTACGCCAATGATGTGGCTGTATCCGGGGATTACGCTTATATCGTAGATCTGACACGGGGTTTGTATGTATTTGATATCTCCAATCCCGACGCGCCGGAAACGGCCGGTTCTTTAAAAATCAACGGACGAGGCCATGGTATTTGTATTTCCGGCAACTATGCTTATTTGGTGTACGGATCCTCCGGCCTTCATATTTTTGATATATCAGATCCTGCATCTCCGGCAGAAGCCGGTTTTTTTGATACCGGCCATGATGCACTGGGTGTCTGCGTGTCGAAGCAATATGCTTACGTCGCCGATTACGGTGCCGGACTGCGTATCATCGATGTCTCGGATCCTGCTTCTCCTTCCGAAGTTGGATTCTTCGACACTGATGGAGACGCATACGCAGTCGCTATAGCCGGGCAATATGCCTGTGTAGCCGATGCAAACAGGGGACTCGTTATTTTCGATATCACGGATCCCTCTTCACCTGATCGAGTCGGTGTATTTTCAAAGAATATTCTTGCGGTTGATGTCGTGGTATCGGGGCATTACGCCTATGTTGCCGACCAATGGCACGGTCTGCGTGTGATCGATATTTCAGATCCCACTTTGCCGGTGGAAGCCGGTTATTATAACACCGGCGGTGAAGCCTGCGGTGTAACGGTCGCCGGGGATTATATTTATGTGGCGGATGACGATAACGGGGTTTATGTGCTTCAACTGAATCTGAACACGTCGGTGGAAGGAGACAAAAATATTCCCTGTTCTTTTGAGGTTTTTCAAAATTACCCCAATCCGTTTAATCCTGCAACCACGATACAGTACGATATTTCCGGTGAAAAAAACGTAAATCTGTCGATTTTCGACGTACAGGGCCGGTTCATCAAAGAGTTGGTCAATCAACGGCAGCACACCGGTTCGTATTCGGTTCAATGGCTTGGCCGGGATGAACAATCCCTGCCTGTGCCCAGCGGAGTCTATATCTGCCGTATCCGTGCCGGTGAAAACGATCGTTGTATCAAGTTATCGCTGGTCCGGTAACAAAATAATCCCTAGGAGCCCGTCGGACTCGAAGATTTCTGTTTTTATAAATAATTGATTTTTTTGTATTTAAAAATTTGACCTCAAAATAAATGATGCCCAAAAAACAAATACTTACGACACTAGTTCGACTGGCTCCTGGTAAGAAAATAAAGATTCTTTCAATTTTTTCTTGAAGCAAAGAAAGGAACCGAGCGATGGAAAAATCACGAATTTTAGTTATGA
>JAFGEC010000390.1 GCA_016931775.1 Candidatus Zhuqueibacterota bacterium
ATGTTTCCTGATTAAGGACAGAATGTCGAGAAATCAAGGTCCGTCATTCAATAAAAATTTTACGTACATGGTCCAGCTCGATCGTCTGAAAACCGGAAAACAACTTTTGCTGTTGATCAAACTGGAATATAACCTGAGGATGATGCGGATACTTGCTTAAGACATAGCTTTTTAATTTTTCTGCTTCGCCTTTAATATCATTCATATCGGACAGATCACAAAACCGGCTCAGAAAAAAACTGTGTTTTTCGACTTCAATGGCAATCCAGATATCGCCATCAAGATATCGCGTTCGATTTTTAAACTTGATAAAGGTGTCATGGCCGTCAACGATGATACAGTAAACAGGACTTTGAACGTCGGTGAATATTCTCGGCCGGATAAAGTCACCCATTTCATTATTCTCAATTATATTGCTGATAAACGATTCGGGCAATTTTTTTACTTTTCCCAGTATTTGTGCATCAGATGTACAGGGACTTTCTTTTGAGAACACACTGCTTTTAATACTGTTATAATATTCCTGACTGATGAAAACCGGAATTGAATTGCGCACAATACCTTGATATAATCCCAGGTATATCCAGTCACGATCGATGCCGTTCTCCAGACGCCAGACCATTTGACCGGCAGTATACGCGAGCATTGTGTTGATGGTCGCCAATTCTTCTTTGGGGTGTTTTTGCGACAGTGACTCCCTGAATTCCCAGTGCAGTTGACGTTTTTCCAAGGGATTGCCGATAATCATGGGTGCATATTGTGAGATCGTCCCTTCGATCATAATTAGAGGATTTTGCTCAAAAATGGATTCATCCTTCTGCCAGAATTCCATAATTTTTTCAATCACAACTGGAGACGTGTTTTTTACGTCTACGGGTAAATTTGACGGATCAAATGCAAAAGGTCCTGTTTCAAGTGCACCGGCCAAAAGCCGCTGTACCGGTGATTCTAACCAGGGAATGTTCAAATTCATCGGTGAAGCGACCACATTAACGTCATAAGGCTCATAAACCTTAATATATTTTTTTATGCCTTTAGCCTTGACGTAGCCGTGTTGATGCCAATTGATGTGTGAATTATTCAGAGCGCCGACTGCGGAATCCTGAACAGTTTCGGTCACGAGAATATGATCCGGCTCAGCGAGTGATTCGATTCGCGAGGCGCGATTGACAAACCTTCCAAAGACATCCATCTCGTGATTTTCGACAATAACCTCTCCCATGTCCATGCCGATTCGAATATGTATCCCAAGCTGAGACGCGAAAATCGCCTCCTGCATTTTCAGACTGCAGAGCACCGCTTTTGAAGGTAAACTGAAAACAGCAAGAATACTGTCGCCGATATTTTTTATGTGTGTCCCTTGATATTCTTTGACAATCGGTAATAAAAGAGCGTTGTGTTGGTCAATGATAGATTGAAACTGATTTCCACGTTCCTCCCACATCACAGTAGAGTCCTCGATGTCAGTGAACATTATGACAAGTACCGACGCTTGACGTTTTTCAGCATATTCCCTGAGTTTAGAGACGTCCTGCTGTGTTAATGGAATATTGTTTTGCACAGCCACATCCTCCTGAAAAAATATAACGTCATAGACTGCAGAATATCAATTGAGCCGCTTTCCCCGATCGCTGTTATGATATTCTAAAACTAATATATTAAAAATGCCGCAAAGATCAAGTTATTTCATGTTTTTGTGAAAATTTTAATTTATTTACAGGATTGAATCGCTTATCTGTTCAACGTTTATTTTATAATATTTAGAGTCAGAAAAACCGAGGACTTAAAATCGATTTCTGAAAAAATTAAAACACTATATCTTTGTCAATCGAAAAGTTAAGCCCAAATTTTACGATTTTCCGGTTTTTCTTGACATGTTCGTCAAGTTTTGATATATTCAAATTAACAAGGTCAAATGAGTCAAGTAAAGTCCCCAATAGAAACGACTCCATTCCATACTTTATCTTTTAATATGTTTCGAGAATTTTTTATTACCAAGTGAAGGAGGTATTGAAAATGAAAAAGCGTTTTTTCAATTGGCTATTGCTTGGGTTTGTTATCCCGGCACTTTGGGCACCCTCCATTTTGGCAGTTACCTTTACTTTCGATTCGGGGAACCTGCAGGGCTGGACCATGCAGGGGATATACGCCTATGAGACTTATCCAACCACTTATACGAATCCCTTTACGTTGACCTGGAACGACAAAACCCAGTATCCCGGCGACATGGACGACGATCCCACCGGCAACAATATCGGATCAGCCCTGGCGTTTGCCGAAAATTTCGACCTTCCCGGTAATTACCCGTCCAATACTTCCTACTGGTTCATCGATTTGGTATCACCGGACGTTACGTCGGATCCGGAGTGGCAAAATATCATAGGTGTCTCTGCCAGCGTCTTTTCTTTATATCCGCACCCGCAAATACAGTTTCAGGTTCTGCTGAACGCCACCAGAAAATCCGATGGACAGCCGGTGTGGTTGAAGGAAACCCTGAGCGGAGATTTGTTTCACGATCTCAGGATGGGAGCAGCCGGATGGAAAAATCTCATGGCGGTCTACTTTTCCAATCTCGGCAATTATACCATCAATAATATCCGCTTCCGTATTTTTGGAGATCCGGATTTGAATTACGGCGCGTGCAAATTTTATATCGACAATGTCGCTCCACTTACGACCAGACCTCAACTCGGTTTGCAGGGCAAGGTCCAAACCGGGGTGATCGCAGAGGGCTGCAATTATTTGACGGTTTGGTATGAATCCGATTTTAAGCCGGCTTGTTATCTGACACGCATCCGCGTCGATTTTACAGGATCCAACGTGGATATCGCAACGGTGCAATCCATGTGCTCTCAGTCTTGTCCACAAATTACCAATCTTGAAAAAATTTCCGATAGAATATTGGAAATCACCTGTTCCGGATTTGGTCCGGGTGAATGGATCGAAATCGCACCCAATTTGAATCAACACAGTTCCGGAACAGGCAGCCCGCTGGGTGGAGATTATGTCGGCGCAGTTGCTTATCTGACATTCAGCAACCTTCCGGGAGAGATTGTCGTGCCCATTGCGGCGGACTTTGAATACAAAGGCGCGTTCGAAGCCGAAGCACCCTTTTCCATCGCTCCGCCTAGCGATATGCCACCACCTCCATCCGACCTTCAAGTCCATACGATCTGTGGTCAGTTGCATCTCACCTGGCGGGATAATTCGGACAACGAAACCGGATTCAAAGTGGAACGCCTCATTACGCCCGCTCCCATGCCTTTGGTCTGGTCGGTGCTGGCCACTCTGGATGCCAATGTGACTTCATTCCAGATGGATAATCCCGTAAACAATACCACATACAACTTCCGGATCAGCGCTTTCAATGATGCGGGTACTTCTGATTATTCCAATGTGGTTACGCTAAAAACCGGGCTTTCACTCATGTGGTTGTGCATCGATGTCCCGACCGGCGGCGAAGTATGGTCGATCGGGAGCACACAAGAAATTGTCTGGAGGTCTTCAACTTTTAACAGACCTTCCCATGTCAACATTCGTTATTCCACGGATGGTGGCAGTAACTGGATCTCACCGCCGATCGCCTCAATGCTTCCCAATACGGATTCGTATTTATGGACAGTCCCCGACACCCCTTCGGAAAAATGCATCGTCAAGGTGGAAGACGCACATAACGGCTCGTTTTATGACCTGAGCAACGCGTCATTTACCATTCAGCTCCCCACCTTGCCCCTGCTATCCGTTTCTCCTGCAAAGCTAAATTTCGGTACGGATCTAAACTCTCTTGCACTGCAAATTACAAACACCGGAGGCGGAACACTTGAGTGGGATATAACGGAAACACCGGAAAAACCGTGGATTACATCTATCTCTCCCGCAAGTGGTATCAACAATGGAACAGTCACGATAAGTGTGGACCGTAACCTGCTGGTAGGTAATACCGATTCAGGAGAATTAAGTGTTACGTCCAATGGCGGAAACGCTTCGGTACCGGTCACTATTTCCAGAGGACAAGAACTATTGCCGCCGCATTGGAATTTCACGGGCATGACCGGCAATAATGCCGTGGTAATTTTGCCGGTGGCTGCCAATCCCAATATCGACGGCCAGCCGCTGGAAGACGGCGATTACATCGGCGTGTTCACCCCTTCCGGTTTGTGCTGCGGTTGGTCGCAGTGGAACGGGACAAACTGTTCGATTACCGTTTGGGGTGACGATTCGCAGACAACGGCAGTCGATGGATTCCGGCCCGGAGAAAAAATTGATTATCGGGTCTATCGTGTTGTTGCAGAAAAAGAATGGAATTCGATTGTTACGGAATATTCCCAGGGTAACGGACTATTTGCCGTGGACGCATTGCTGGTACTCAGCCGTTTCGACGTTTTGGTAGATATCACCATGACGCTTCAATTCAACAAGGGCTGGAACATGTTTTCCATTCACGTGGAACCTGATCCCGCAGGGCTGGTTGAGGTGATGGCACCAATAATAGATCATCTCGTGCTTGTGAAAGACAGCAAGGGCAAAACTTTTATTCCTGAATTTGAAATTAATGATATCGGAAATATTGATTATAAACAGGGTTATAAAACTTATCTGAAACAGCCTGTACCGCTGGACGTTGTCGGGAAACCGGTGGACGCTTCTACGCCGATTGACCTGCCCGCAGGGTGGAGCATGATCTCTTATCTCCCGGTTGGTTCCATGGCGGTGGAAACGGCGCTGGCCGGTATCCATGATTGCCTGGTCATCGTGAAGGACAACATGGGGCAAACCTACATTCCGCTTTATGGAATCAATACCATTGGGCACATGCAACCCGGACAGGGATATCAGATCTATTTGAGCACCTCAGCAACGCTGGTTTATCCCGCTGATATCCCGCCCCAAATTGCAGGTTTGAATGGTAACACGGCCGGACAACCCGGCACCGAGCATTATCAATTCACCGCCAACACGGGTGATAATGCCACTGTGGTCGTTCCAGTCGCTGCCAATCCGCAATTTTCCGACGGTTCTGCGCTGGCCACAGGAGATGAAATCGGCGTCTTTACCACGCTTGACGTATGTTGCGGAGCGACCATCTGGCAGAGCGTCAATACCGCTATCACAGTCTGGGGCGATGACGTCATTACCGAGGGCGTTGACGGTTTTACGGCGGGAGACACGTTCAGGTTCAGAGTCTGGAAAAAAAGCGGAAATCTTGAGTTCCCTGCGATCGTTGAATTCCGAACAAGCGATCCGGTTGTATACACTTCCGATGGTATTTCTGTGTTGAATTCTCTGGTTGCAGATATGACATCCGCTGTGAGAGAAATACCGGGGCAGGACATTCCTGTCACTTTTGGATTGTCGGAGAATTATCCGAATCCGTTTAATTCGGTAACCGTGATCCAATTTCAGACGCCACAGCCGGCAAAAGTAATGTTGACAGTTTATGATTTGAACGGCCATCTCGTGCGTCGTCTTGTCGAAGAGAACGTACCGGCAGGCTGTTATTCTACCCGTTGGGACGGAAGGGACACTTTCGGTCACACCGTTGCTTCCGGCTTTTACTTTTACCGGATTGAGATGAGTGGAAATAACTCCGGAGGCGGTTTTTACAGGGACGTTAAAAAGATGGTGTTTATAAAGTAACGGTATCTTATGACTTAGATATGAAAGAATAAATGTCCAAATACAGGATCGCCGGCTTTACATGCCTCGTCCACAACAAAAAAGCCCCAACGAAAAATCGTCGGGGCTTTTATGTTTAATTAAATATTTATTTGTTGTGATCCTAATATCCGGCCTCACCGATCTCCAGCACCAGATCGATGCGGCGGTTTTTGCTTCGGCCATCCTCTGTTTCATTGGATGCAATGGGTTTGCTCTTACCGAATCCGACACTGGTGACCCGGCTTTCGTCCATTCCCATATTGGCCACAAGATAGGATTCCACCGCTTCCGCACGCTGTTGCGAAAGCTTTAAATTGGCCACATCATGACCACGGGAATCTGTGTGTCCCTCGATGACGATCTTTGCACTGGGAAATTCGCGGATCGCCCGCTGTACCTTGGACAATAACCCGAAATACTGGGCTTCAATTTCACTTTTACCGGATTTAAACGACAAGCCCACCAGACGGAGAACCAGATTTGTACCTTCTCTTAAAACAATAGCCTCCGACGATTTGAACAGACCCTCGACACGTTTGATACGCTCCTCTTTACGTTTTTCCGCTTCCAGCTTGCTTTTCAGACCCGCTTCCTGTTCTTTGGTCTGGGAAAGTTCTCCTTCCAGTTTTGATACCGTTTCCCGAAGTTGATCGATCTCGGCATTTTTCTCCGTCAATTCGGCTGAAAGGTCCTTTTTATCCTGTTTAAGGGCTGATACGGCAAGGTGGACCTGCTTGACGGGTTCTGCGATACCGGCGTCAAATTCCGATTTGATGTTAAATTCTTCCGTAACTTTGCGAATTTCATTTTCATAGGACAGGATCAAACCCTCCCAATTCTCATCGTCTTTACGGTTTTTTTGCACCAAATCCGATAAATAAATCGCGTGACGTGCTTCGTATTCCGCCTGTTCCGCTTTTTCGCGCGCTGTGGCCTGCTGATTTCTGTTGGAATTCAGGATTTCTTCCGCTTCGGCGATCAGGGTTTGAGACTTTTCGTAGCCGATAGGAGCAAATTTATCCGCTTTTTGATCTTTTGCCTGCTTGAGCAGTTCCAATACCTTGTCGATAATGCTGGCTTTTATGGCCGTCAGCTCGGCGTCGTGGAATTTTTCTTCGGCAGTCTTACCGCGTTTGATCGCGCCGTTGATGTCATTTGTCTCAATTTCACGCATGGAGGTGGTGAACAACTTTTCCGCCTCTTCATACTGGTCCTGTGCATAAGCAGGCGCGGCCGCTGCAATGGCATCCTCTCGTGCCTGAATGACGTGGGGCAGCTGTTTCCGGGCTTCGGCTGCATTCGCCAGAGCTTTTTTAAGCTCGTCTTCCGCCGTCGTTAAACGTTTACTGATTCCCTTTACATCTTTACCCTTTTGTAAGTCTTCCTTAGCCGCTTGCAGGTTATTGCTTGCCTCGGCAAACGCCGTAGGAGATAAAAAGTGTACCTGTTCGGCCTGGGCTTTGTTCATTCCGTCAGTCAACTCTTGCATTTTCTGGTTTAGCTGGGCAAGAATGCCCTGCGTTTCCTGTGCTGTTGATGTGACGGTTCCGAAAATAAAATATACACTCAGAAAAATCAGGCAAAGGTGTACGGGTTTTGCGCTCAAAGTGCCATCTCGATATGCTTGTTTAAAGTTCATTGATGCACTCCTCCATTTAAAAGTAATTATTTTATTATATCCAATTTAATAAATACCAAGACTGATATACAATATAATAAAAAATATTATGCAATGTGTCAATTAAAATATTGACTTTTTGGGAGTAATTTGAAACTTGAAGAATTTCCCAAAAGTGACAATTCGGTTTATGGAAAAACCGAAAATTCCGGTTTTTCAGTGGTCTTTTACGGGAAACGCCGGATTTTTTGAAAAATTGTTATTATGAGCATGCCAGCTCTGTGTGTCTCACCTTGTCAGCTTGATTTATAAAAAGTGGGAATGAAAAGATCGGAAAAAATCCGGATGCAGTGATTTTAGGAAGACGTGACATTAAATCGCCGCATCAATCGGGGTGGATGGATTGGGTGTGTTGCGGTTAGGTTGTTACTGTTTTAAGGGAGAAGGGAATGCCAACGTGCACCCGAAACCTGCGGGAGATTGCTAAAGTCTTCATATGGCCGTTCCTTCGCAAACCTCCCACAGGTTTTTACGCTGGATGTTGAATGACTAGTTTACTTTTCCATACCGGTCCATTTTAATCCGCTGAAATCTAAAAAATCCTCGGGATTTACATATTCGCCGTTTTGAATGACTTCAAAATGCAGGTGCGGGCCTGTTGAACGACCTGAGTTTCCTACTGTACCAATGACCTGACCTTTTTTTACTTTTTCATCTTTCTTAACTTTGACTTCATCCATGTGTGTATAAC
>JAFGEC010000391.1 GCA_016931775.1 Candidatus Zhuqueibacterota bacterium
AGGTTGATAGAAATTGTGACATTATACAAAGAAGCGCCGGCCGCTCATATTTTGGAAAAAATCCTTTCAGCCATAGAGTTTTTTACCAGAGGTGTTGATCAACATGATGATATGACGGCGGTCATAATAAAAAGGAAATAATACGGGTCCGGCAACCCGAATTTTTGCGGCAGCAAAAGATTTTTCACAAACATGCACACTCTTGCAGAATTATCCCAATCCGTTTAATATGGTAACGACCATCCCTTATCGGTTGGGAAGGCCTGCCCGCGCGTTACACTGGACATACTGAATCTCAAGGGCCGGTTTGTTGTCACCTTTATTGATGGATTGAAAAACGATGGAAATCACATGTCGGCAGATACCAATTAATTACCAAATACAATTCCTAAATAAACTGTAAAAAATTTGGTTGGTTCTTCTGTAAAAACGACAGAATATACCGGATATATAGACAATTTTGTATTATTTGAACGATCACCAATTATTATTCCGACTCCAAGATTGAGGCCAACTTTGCTTACTGTTTCAGATGATGATGTTATTTCTGAACCGTGCTTATACGACTGGCTTATTTCAGCTTGTGAATGCATAATATAAAACCCGCCGCCAGTCTGGACAAAACGCCGGAGATATTGGTTTTCATTTTGAGTAGACATAAATTTTACACCGAATAAAAGTTCAAAAACACTTAATGATCCTGTAATTTTGTTAATTGAGTCATCGGACAACTTGTTCATTAATACATTTTCGTTTACACTGCAATAATTATACGCTATCCGACTACCTAAATAAATATTTTCTGCAGTCCGGTGAAACCATTCTCCATTGATATTGAGTCCCAAGTTCGTCAATTCATCATCTTCTCCCATTGGATTAAATATTCCACTGCCTATTGAATATAAGACCCCTTTGTTTTTTGATAAAAGATGAGACATAGAAGTTAAATCATCAACGTCGTTCAATAAGATTACTTGCTCTTGTTGTAAACTTTTTTTTAAATTTTCGTTTGTTGTGAAAATTGCTGCTAATTCGGATGAATACAATTAATTCCCATATTTCCATTGTAAATAGTTATCGTATAATTCTATATGAATGGTATTATTTTTGACGTTTATAATGCTACATTTTAGGATGATTCCATCCTTTAAGAGTAAATAATCAGGATTTTGTAATGCGTCATCTTGACCATAACAAATCACGGAACAAGTAAAAATGACTGAAATGAACAGAAATTTTATTTTATTCATTTTAGCGTTCATCCATTCAATTAGATTAATATATGACTTACCTATTAAAACAAAACGCACAGCTCAGGTTCTGTAATTATCTCAAATATCCAGTTCTGTACATTTTTAAACGAATAAAAAAAAGTCAGCCCAAACTATTAAAAGTTAGTATTCAGATGTGAAAATTTCCCTTTGAGAAAATGAGGAGTATATTATATTGGGCATTTGGTATTTTATAATATACTATTTTAGGTAATTTTGTCAAGAGAATATTGTTTTACAGCGTAATATGTGAGTAACAGGGGGGAACTTTTATAGGTGCGACGCATCGTTGCATGATACTTAGCCTATATTTTGAATATCTAACTCACCAAAACGGAGATGCGTCGCACCGTCCCCCCCCCAAGAGTGACATTTTACTTTACAGGATATCCCCCAAAATTTTGTGAATAGTATACCGTAAAACTTTATAAATAAATAATTAACGACCGTCTATTATCTGAAAAAAATTCCGTGACAAGGTGGGTAAAGGGAATCAGTATTGATGTTAAATATGCTGAGGCTTTTTAACCTTATTTTTGTCTTTCCTGCCTTAGTAGCAATATGAACCAAAGAATTAACCTTATTACCTTATTTTTATTTTATTTAAAGAATTAATAAGCTAATAAGGTTAAGTTTTGGGGTTTTGGTTGCTACTAAGGTTGAACTGAAAAAAATAAGGTTTTGAAAAAGTTGAGCCCGGATCACAATTTTGGGGGAAACCCTGTTTCAAAATTGATTGCACTTTTTAAATTTTTTCCGTATAATTTAAAAATTTTTGAACTCGTCTTTAATGAATTAAAGACCTGCCACTCGATGCCAAATGTATGAGAAGTGTCGGACGAACCCATTTGACCTCTCCCCTGAAAGCATCAAAAATCAGGAAAATGCAAATGAAGATGTTGAATTACTTTTTTCCACTATGGGCAATATTATTATTAACACAAACCGTTTATTCACAAGATTTTCCAAGCATTTTAGGTTTTTCAGTTGACCGTGGAATATATACCGGCTCCGGTTTCGATGTTGATCTGACGGTCGATTTGCCGGAAGCGACCATAAAATATACACTGGACGGCTCCGATCCATCCACTTCAGCGACGGCAAAAACAGCGTCCGTGCCCGCAACGGTTACGATAAATCCGGAAAACACGGCCGGTCGTTTTACCGCGCCCGGTGTTTGTTTGCGCGCTGTTGGTTATGCCGGATCGACGCAGGTTACCCGGATCGAAACTTTTACCTACCTGTTTATCGACAAGGTGACATCGCTCTCCCCGGATAACGTGCGGCCCGGAACGCAGTGGCCCCCGGCCGGCAGTTCGACCAATGGTCAGGAAATCAATTATGGTATGGATGGTCAGGTTTACAATAATTCACGTTACCGCAATCGAATGGTTGAGTCCCTGAGTGCGGTACCTACATTTTCAATTGTCACGGATTTGAAAAACCTGTTTGACCGCAATACCGGCATTTATGTGAATGCTTCCCAGCGTGGTGAAAATTGGGAGAGACCGGCCTCTGTGGAACTGCTCTATCCCGATGGCCGAGAGGGTTTTCAAATCAATGCCGGACTGCGTATTCGCGGCGGATACAGCCGGATTACAGGCAATCCGAAACATGCATTTCGTTTATATTTCCGCAGCATTTACGGCGAAGGCCAGCTGCACTATCCGCTTTTTGGTGATGAGGGCGTTGACGAGTTTGATAAAATCGATCTGCGCACGAGCCAGAATTACTCCTGGGCATTTAAAGGCGGCGGTAATGGCGACTCCGGAAAACATAACACGATGATGCGTGAGGTGTTTTCCCGGGACTCCCAGCGTGATATGGGTATGCCGTACACGCGCAGCCGTTATTACCACCTCTATCTCAATGGTGTTTACTGGGGCCTGTTCCAGACGCAGGAACGTTCGGAAGCAGCCTATGCGGAAAGTTATTTTGGCGGCGACCGGGAAGATTACGATGTCATTAAACGTGATCCGGTTACCGGCCCGATTGAAGCCAATGACGGCAATCTGGATGCCTGGAATTACCTGTGGGAGGTTGCACGCCGGGGATTTACTTCCGATGAAGATTATTACATGATTCAGGGATTAAACCCGGATGGAACCAGAAATCCGGATTACCCGGTTCTGGTCGACATGGACAATTTGATATGTTACATGCTTTGTACTTTTTATACCGGCGATTACGACGGCCCGGTCTCGGCGTTTGGTGGTAATGATTTTACCCAGAATTGGTTTGGAATTTACAACCGTATTTTTCCGGATGGCTTTAAATTTTTCCGCCATGACGGTGAGCATACCATGTTTCTCTCGGAAGGCGCCATACCGGGTGCAGGTATCGACCGCACCGGACCTTATCCTGCCGGACAGACGAGAGACAAGTTTAATCCGCAATGGCTGCACCAGCAGCTTGTCAATCATCCGGAATATATTATAAAGTTTACCGATCTTGTTTATTTGCACTTTTTTAATGATGGTGTTTTTACTCCCGATGCCGCAGCACAGAGGCTACAGACGCGCCGCGAACAGGTGGAAACCGCGATTATCGCCGAATCCGCCAGATGGGGCGATTCAAAAGTGAGTACGCCGCGAACCTATCTCAACGATTGGATTCCTGCCGTCAATTTTTTATTTGACGAGTATGTACCTGTTCGAACCGACATGGTTGTGGAACAGTTTAGAAACAAAGGCTGGTACCCCAATGTGCAGCCGCCGGTGTTTAAAAACGGCGGATTTACATTGGCAGACGGAGTGTTAGCGCAAGGCAGCCATGTTTCAATAGAATCAGACGATGGAGGGGTCATTTACTATACACTCGACGGTACGGATCCGCATCTGCCTTCGGGCCAGGGAGGATATAACACTTACACATTGATTGCCAAAAACGGGAGTAAGTATGCCCTTGTGCCGGAAGCGGATATCGGTTCGGATTGGCGGCTGAATAGCAATTATAATGTTTCCGGCTGGCAAAGTGTAAACGGCGCTCCGGGTGGTATCGGTTACGAAGCCGGATCCGGATTTGAGGACTTTATAACTTTAAATGTTTCATCCCAAATGTACGATCCCAATGGCGTAAATCCTTCGGCAAACACTTCCTGTTACGTGCGGATTCCGTTTTTTGTCAGCAGCGACGTCTTGTCAGATTTGACCACACTGGTTTTTAAGAGCCAGTTTGATGACGGAATTGTCGTTTACCTGAACGGCGTGGGAATTTTAGCACAGAATACTCCGGCCAATCCGGCATGGAATTCGGCAGCGCCATCGGCAGTGGACTCGGAATCCGAGGAAAAGACATTTAATGTCTCAGCTTTTATTGACAAACTTGTTTCCGGGGAAAATTTATTGGCCATACATGCCATGAATGTATCGCGATCCAGTTCCGACTTTTTAATCACAGCATCGTTAGAAGCGAACGATAAAACCTCCGGGATCAGTGTCTCAGGTTCTGCCGTACGATACGGCAGCGCCGTTCCCATTCAAAAAAGCGGCCTCCTCAAAGCCCGCGTGTTGGACGATACCGGCTGGAGCGCGCTGGCGCAGGTACAGCTCTGGGTGCTGGAAGACGTCCGGGAGTTGAGAATAACAGAGATACATTACCACCCGCTCGATGACAGCGAACCGGACGATAACGCTGAATTTGAATTTATCGAGCTGAAGAATATGGGATCAGGTCTTTATGATATGAGTGGCATGCGATTTTCCGACGGAATAAATTTCACATTTCCGCAGGGTAAAATTCTGAACGGCGGAAAAATCCTGGTGCTGGCAGCCAATGCAGATTCTTTTGAGAAACGCTACGGCTTTGCGCCGGATGGTGTTTATACCGGCAAACTCGATAACAGCGGTGAAAGCCTGGTGCTTGAGCAGGCGAATGGCGATACTTTAATGAACATTCGTTATAATGACAAATATCCCTGGCCCAAATCTGCGGATGGTGAGGGCTATTCGATGGTCGTTCGCGATCAACTGCCCGGTGTGGATATAACGGACGGGGCAAACTGGATTCGTTCGGCGAATATCCACGGATCCCCCGGGGAGGATGAAATATTTACCCGTGTTGAAAGAAATCGGGAAAAGGCTAAAATAAAAACATTTCAACTTTTCCAGAATTATCCAAACCCGTTTAATCCGTCCACGACGATTCGGGTGTATGTGGCCGGGGATGCTGATATAAAATTAGCCGTCTTTAATATTTTAGGCCAGGAAGTCGCCCGCCTGGTCGACGGCTTTTTCGCCGCCGGGAGTTACGATATATTATGGAACGCCGGCAATCTCGCCGGCGGTGTGTATTTCTACCGTCTGCAGGCAGGCGATTATGTGGCGGTCAGGAAGCTGATTTTGCTTAAATAACGAATATCATCCGGACTCTTGGCAAGGAACGGCGCATGAATCCTTTTTTTCTCCCCCAGGAAGATATTAAAAATCTCGTCGCAGAACACGGCACGCCGATCTATGTGGCCAGCCGCAGTCAGATCATCGAAAATTACCGCCGTCTCGACGACAGTCTGCCGGCTCTTACCTTGTTTTACGCCGTAAAGGCCAATCCACACCCGGGCATTTTAAAAGCACTCGTCGGAATCGGTGCGGGATTTGACGTGGCATCACGGGGGGAAATCGAGGCCGTGCTGGCGGCCGGCGCGGACGCCCGTGAAGATCTGATTTTTGCCGACACGGTCAAAGATCCCAAGCATATCCAACAGGCTACAGCCGTAGGCTTGGATGACTTTACTTTTGACAATTTTTCCGAAATTACCCAAATCGCCCGCTTTGCCCCGGGTGCCAATGTCCACGTGAGAATCCGGGTTTCCAACAAGGGCAGTGTAGCCAAGCTCAGCGAAAAATTCGGTGCGGAGCCGTCCTACGCCGTACCGCTTCTCAAGGCGGCTCGCGATCAGGGCCTTTTCCCCCGTGGTGTAAGTTTTCATGTGGGCAGTCAATGTCTGCAGGTGGAGCGCTACATCGAAGCACTTGATTTGGTTCGCAATATATTTGACAAAGCGGCTGCCGAAGGGATAAACCTTTCCATGGTGGATATCGGCGGCGGCTTTCCGGTGCAATACGAAAATGAAAAGATCGATATCAAAGCCATGGGCCGCACCATCAGCAACCACTATATGTCGTTGTTTGATGAAAATGTCATGCTGGTGGCCGAACCGGGCCGGGCCGTGGTGGGCGATGCCGTGAGTCTGGTCACCAAGGTCATTTCGGAATCGGTTCGCGACGGCCGCAACTGGCTGTACTTTGACGACGGCACTTACGGCAGTTTTCTGGATGTGCTGCTGTACCGGATGAAATATCCGATGAAAGGCCTGACCGACGGGCCGCCGACGCCCTACGTGCTGGCCGGGCCGACCTGCGATTGTATCGACGTGTTCTCCCGTGATGCCAAGGGTGAAATTTGCACCGTAGATCTGCCCGAAATGCACCTGGATGACCTGCTTGTGGCCGGAAGCATGGGCGCATATACCTACGCCGAATCGACACGGTTCAATGGATTCGAACCGCCAAAGTTTGTGTATATTGATTGACGGGGCGGGGTTGTATCCCGGACGAGACGGACAACACCCCGGGAAACCGTTCCCGGCAAAAAGTTACCGCATTATTTTCATTGAGAAAAGAAATAAATGGCGTTTTAATTTTTCCCGGAATGTGTTTCAAAAGCTCCTTTTTTATGGGATTTTATCAAAAGTCCAAAATTCAATTCAAAAAAAATGAACCTCGGATTAGGTTTACCTCATATACCAGAATAGATATGTATTGATGATAAACGTTATCATGATAATATTCGACATATTATTTTAATTTAGGGGGAATTAAAAATTGCGAAACAAATATATTTTCATATATTTACACTTTTACAAACAAGGCAATTAACTTTTAAAAACAATTGACATGAACAGGAACA
>JAFGEC010000392.1 GCA_016931775.1 Candidatus Zhuqueibacterota bacterium
CGTAAAATGTTTTATCTCAAATAAGTTTTACCTTCGTACCACGCACTTTCGTTTGGCCTCACCATTTATTTTCGTGGCGAGGCCAAACGGTAAACTATTCTACAGAAATCCTTTACCGGCAGTTCAATCAGAGTTGTTTATCTACATTTCCAGCTTTTCTCCATGGTGAAATCCCCTGGATTTACTATGAAAAAAATAATGAATTTAACTCATTTTTTCTTTGACTTTTTAGAATAAATATTGTATATTTTCGCCATAATTAACTGTACTCTTTTCGTGGCTCTACGTTTTAGAATGTTTCAAGAAAAATGCTTTTAAATGGATGGCTGTCGTTTTCAATGGTTACTGACCGTTCCTTGGAGACGACTTTTTTTTTGGTTCTAATAAAAGTCAAGGAAGGACGTACTTAACATCTACCAAGTTAAGAGGATTTTTTATGGAAACTGGTACTGTCAAGTGGTTTAATGGCTCCAAAGGCTACGGTTTCATAACAAGGGAAAACGGCGAAGATGTTTTTGTGCACTATAAAGCCATCACCGGTGAGGGTTACAAAACATTGGAACAGGGAGAGTCAGTACAATTTGACGTTGAGGAGAGCCCCAAAGGGCTTCAGGCCACCAATGTAACAAAGATATAAGCTTGTATTACCACTAAAAACCGGACATAGTCCGGTTTTTTTTTGACGAAAGTATTATCCAATAAATTGACTTGTCTCTTTATTTACCGCGCGATTCCGTCCGATTTTTAAAATTGTGTATGGTTTTTAAGAGTACGCTGAGCCGAAATAGACCTGCTATGCCAGATTTCCCCCTGGTTCGCCGCAGGTTCAAAAGTCACTCTCCCGCTCCGACGCTTTGAAAAGGCCGAATTCTGATAAAGCAATGGTCGCATTTGCTTCGGCGATAACGACACGAATCCGGTCGGTTTGAACCGGCTCGATTTTCAACAGCCGTTTATAACCGATCGTTGTGCCGCCTGCGATGTCCTTCCACTCCCCAGCCGTATTTACCTGTACTTTAAATTTTGAAATACGTTGTCCCAGGAATATGGGCTCCTGAAGCATAATGCGGTCAAATGTTCCCTTTTCCGGCAATAAAATTTCCAGAGTCGCTGATTTTGTTTTCTTGGATGCCGCCCAATAACTATTAAAATCATCATCGACGATAAGCTCCGGCGACAACTTGCCGAGCTGATTGGAGGCGGTTACCTGCGCACCGGCGGCAAGATTGTTCTGAAAGGTCTCCTCAAGGATAGAACGAAACTCGGTCAAGGCGGCGACATCGTTTTCATGAAACAGTCCGCGCCTGTCGGGTGGTATATTCAGCAGCAGCGTACCGTTGCGGCCCACCGACTTGTAATACAGATCCACCAGTTGCTGAGGTGTTTTCACTTTGTCATCTTCAGAGGGATGATAAAACCAGCCCGGCCGTATGGAAACATCACATTCGCCCACAACCCAATGTGTACCCTCAGCATCACCACTGTTTAAATATTTTTGATCCGCTTTGCCGATGACGATACCGTCACGTTTGATCATGGACCAGTTTGTTTCCCCGGCGATGCCGTGCTCATTTCCGATCCAGCGGATGTCCGGCCCGGCGTCGGAAAACATCAGCGCGTTGGGCTGCAACCGCCTGACGAGATCCCAAAAAGCATCAAAATCATATTCCATATCACGGGCGTTTTCACCCTTGGCACCATCGATCCAAAACTCACATATTTCACCGTATTGGGTCAAAAGTTCCTCGAGCTGATTGAGGTAAAACTGATTATACTTGTTTGTGCCGTAGGTCGGCTCGTGCCGGTCCCAAGGTGATAAATACACGCCGAAACAAAGGCCGAATTCGGCACAGGCATCCGCCAGATCTCTAACCACATCGCCGGTGCCGTTGCGCCAGGGACTATTTTTGACACTGTGTTCCGTATATGCCGACGGCCATAAACAAAATCCATCGTGATGTTTGGCGGTCAGAATCAGCTTTTTCATGCCGGCGTTCTTCGCCGTTTGCGCCCATTGCCGGGCATCCAGTTGAGTGGGATTGAATATTTGCGGACTTTCCGTGCCCTCTCCCCACTCGAGATCCGTAAAGGTATTCACGGTAAAATGTACGAAACCGATGAGCTCCATCTGTTGATATATAACCTGTTGCGGCGTCGGAACGACTCGAGCGGGTTTTAAAGAGGCCTGCCGGCCGGTAAGACAATTCAAAAAAAACACCGGCAACAAAATGATTAAATGACGTACTTTCATATTTTCTCCCGTTTGTTGAAACCTTTGTTTTGCCTGAATTTTGACGACGAATTATTTTAGCAGTAAACACTTTTTTATTTGGACATTCTGAGCCGATTCTACACGAACAAAATACGTTCCCGAAGCATTTTGCGCGGCATTCCAAACCATCTGAAAAATTCCGGCGTTTTGCTGCTTCCGGTTTAAAGCGAAAACCTTTCGGCCCAGAACGTCAAAAATCGTCAGTTCAACATCACCCGGTTTTGATAATCGAACCGTTATAACGGTTTGGTTATTGAAAGGATTAGGAAAAATTGACATTTCAAACTTATGCGGGACGTTTATTTTTTGAGAGACAGACACATCGGTCTGTTCGAGACAGGCTGTCCAGTCGGCCTTTACACCCCAGACAAGTCCGGGCCGGTTGTTCTCATAGGCGCCGATATCCGGTCCCGTGCCTTCATAATATTCATTAAAGTTATAAATGGGCACACCTTCGTCGCAGCCAAACGTTCCCGGTTCAAGAAAAAACTCGTAATTTTTATTCAACGGATCGTAAGCGGGGCCCTCCTGTAAACCGAGTTGAATACCGTGCGCTTCAATACCTTCGATGTCGGGAATCTTGCCGTTATAAATATCATAATCAAAGTCGTTGGACGTTACAAGGTCCGTCATGCGAATACTGTCCTTGTCCCGGGTATAATTATTCACATGCAGAATATTATTTCGGCCGTAAATATTAATCTGATGTTTTGTTGTGCCTGTTGTGATAAATCCTGCTTCACAACCGTTGGTGACGATATTGGATTGGCCCCACGGGGAGGGCGGCTGCGCAACCGTATTGTGGAAAAAATACATTTTCCCCCGGGTGTATTCCTGGTCATCATAACCCAGTTTGGCGAAACCACCGTTGCGGGTGTATTTATTCACCGGTTCCGGGGCGCGTTGTGAAAAAAAAGATACGTTGCGAAAAATATAATTGGGACCCAGCGACGTGGTTGCCAGACCAAGCGCCATGTAGGTGGAATCCAATAGATTGCTCCAGATACGCACGTTCATGTTCGCTCCCTCAGCCTCTATCGCATCGTCCCAGCAATGGGAAATTTTATTGCAGTAAATATCGCTGTCACGGTTCGGGAATCCGGCATAGCTGAAATTGTGATATTCACCCATGGAATCGTTATAATAATGGTCTTTGTCACCCCAAATTTCATTATACCGGATCACATAGTATCCTTTCCCACCCACGAACGTTATACCCTGCGGACCTTCAGGGTGGTCGTTTTCCTCCCAGGAATTTGCATCGGATCGGGGATTATGAATTTTATTACGCTGGATGATGATCTTTTCCAGCTTGCTCGATGAGCTGTAGATGGCACTGTCGAAATTTTCACCCCAGCCATTGGTTTTACTTCGTCCCCAGCCGCTAATATCGCAATCTTCGATGACCACGTTGTTTACATCATAAAGGCGAATACCATGTTGTTCAGCCCCACACAGGAACAAACCTCGCACGATAACCCAGGAAGCTTCAATTCTTATACAGTGCGATTTCTCGTTTTTAACGTCAATGACCGTTTGCTGCCCTTCCGGCGATGTATAGAGCACATAACCGTCCTGTTCCGATCCGCCTTCCTGAATTCGCAGCTCTTCGTTTACTTGCCCCGCATCAAGTGTGACGATTTTGGAAATTTTAAAATCTTCATGCCAGGTCGATACCTCGAGCGATTCTTCGGTACCTGATTTCATTTTCAACTTTATCTCATAAGTGGTGCCCGGATAAAGATTGACAATACTGCCGCGGTATTCATTTGTATGTCCGCCGGCGCCGTTATGCGGCTGGCCGTCAAACCATAAATCCAATGCGCGGTTCCATTCAAGTTTTCCGGCCCGGCGGTAAAAGACCTCACAGGAATTATCCGCCGTACCCTCCTCGGTACTCCAGTAGAGTCCGATACAGTGAAAAGTCGGCCGGGCTTCGGGTGGGGCGGGAAAAAGCGAATTCACAAAAAGAATAATTATGGAAAAAATATAAAATAGTCGAACAGGTATTGGATGAATCATTAAAAACTCCTGATATTCGAATTGTCAATAAATGGTAGAAAAAAAATATGTAAAAAACAAGAAAATATAGAGTTTTGGAGTAATATCTCAGTTATGGGTGGAAGGTGCGACGCACCGGCTCTCGACATCTGTCAAAATTTTAAAATTACATATATTTGGTAAAAGGAGGTGCGTCGCACCGGTTCTATCCCACCCGAGACTGAGGTTTTACGTTTTGGAACGGCTTCGGCTATCCCTTTACAGCGGCTTTTGGTTTTTACCCTTTCGAACAAGACGTCGGCATGCCGCTGCAAAGGGATGATCCTCCGCCGGCTCCGCAAGCTACCCGGCCATAGACTTCCGCTCAAACACCAATTAAATGCAGGATATCAAACAGCCGCAATTGTATCCACGAACGTCGGGGCCGGGTGATCTTGCTCCGCAATCTTTTTTTTAGGGTGTGTATTTTTCAGAACATTCTGTGTCCTACTCGGTGAACTCTGAGCTCTGTGGTTCTATCTTTTAACCACTGAGAACACAGAGAAAAATTTTCGAAAACAAAATATTTTTATAAACTGAAATGCCTTTTTGAAAATGAGAAAAACGCGTCCTAAGGGCGCTTGAAGTAAAGATGTCAAAAAGGGCCAGAAAATATGCAAGTTTGGATTTTCGTTATAGCCCCTGCAAAAAAATTATTCAGGAATGTCAAAAACATGGCTTTCGGGCAAAAAAACCGCAAAACCATGTAATTTTTACATGGTTTTGAATCTGGAATTGTTCATCGATGAACAACCCGTGCATTTTTCAGTCCTAAAATCTCGTTCCCAGGTTCTAACCGGGAACGCTAAACTGAGGCTCTGCCTCAGTCTGTTAGTATAGGCTGGCAAGCCTGCAACGGGATTGGAATACGTATTCTATTCGTAGCGCAGGGCTTCAACGGGATCCACTTTGGCGGCTTTGCGGGCCGGAAAATATCCGGCCAGAATACTGATCATGGCCAGTACACCAACTGCGGTAAAAATGACAAAAGAAGACATTTGCGGCCGGCCCAAAAACTGCATGACACCCTCCTCTTCGGCCGGCATCATCCACATGATTTTGACAAAAATCGCAGATACAATAAAACCCGCCGTACCACCGACGGCAGCAATACAAATCGATTCGAGAATAAACTGTAGTATGATGTGCCTTTTTTTCGCACCGATGGCCCTTTTAATGCCGATTTCACGCGTACGCTCTTTGACCACAACGTACATAATATTGGCCACCCCGACGCCGGCAACCACCAGGGACATGGTGCCGAGAACGGCGAGAAATATATTGATACCTATAAACATCCTGTTCATTGTTTTTTCATTTTCTACGTGATCCCATATACCCAGGGCATAGTGATCCGTGGGATCAAACTGGTATTTTCTGCCCAGCAATTCCCGGATATCGCGGATGACGTGCTGATTAAAAAGCACACTTTTGGGCCTGACGATCAATTCGGACAGATATTGATAACCGTATATGTTTTTAAATGTGGAAAACGGAATAATGGCTCGTCTTTCATCGGGACCGTTATTCATTCCCATCTGCGTTTTTCTCGGCATAACGCCGATCACCGTGAAGGGTATATCTTCAAGCAGTACGGTTTTTCCAACCGCATCGGGTGTACCGAACAATTCTTCAGCAATGACCTCTCCAAGAAAAACGACCCTTTTCCTTTCCGCCATATCATTATCGTTTATAAATCTGCCGCCGGGTCCGGGATACAGCCGACGTAAATATTCGAATGCCGGAAAAACGCCTTCCATATAGGTCGATGCTGTTTTATCTCCGTTTCGAAGCCTGACGCCACGGCCGAACTGGGCGCTGATGCCGTCGATCAATGAAAGATTGTCCTTTAGAAAATAATAGTCATATTCGGTCAAACGAATTCGCCGGCCTTCCGGAAGGCCTTGAAAAGTTTTACGGGTTTGTCCGCCATAAAGCCGTATGACCCGGTTGCCGGCATTTCGCATAAATTTATTCACCTGATTGGATAAACCAAAACCAAATGACATGAGCAGGATAACGGCCAGCGTTCCCCAGGCAATGGCGACGATGGTCAATATTGCCCTGGTCTTGTGCGTTTTAAAGTCGTTATAAAATTCGTTCAGGATGATTAAAATTTGCATATGGATTTCTCAAGCTCTTATACATTCGACGGGATCGAGATTGGCGGCTTTTCTGGCGGGAAAATACCCCGCCATAAAACCGATAAAACCGATAACACTCACGGTTATTATGACCACGGATATCGACATGACGGGTCGTCCAACATATTCTTCGATAGGAAACTGGTTCATCAGAGATATGACAGCGCTGGCCAGCAGAAAACCGAGTCCTCCGCTGAACCCGATGATGAGAAAAGTCTCCAGGAAAAAAGTCGTCATGATATGCCGCTTTTTGGCACCAACGGAGCGGCGGATGCCGATTTCCGTTGTGCGTTCCTGCACGATGATGTACATAATATTGGCCAATCCGATGCCGCCGATCAGCAGTGAAATCGCGCCGATAATGGCCATAAACAGGTTAAAACTGGTGCCGAAATCCTGCATAAATTGTTCGGATTCACAAGTATCCCATATGCCCAACGTTTCCTTATCATCGGGATGATAGGTATATTTTTGTGCGAGGGTGAGATAAACCTGTTTTTCATTTTGTTTGGCCTGATGGGGATTTTTGTGTTGATAAACAATATTACTGATATATTTATAACCATAAATCGATACAAAGGTTGTGGAAGGGATGAACACCCGATCCTGGTCTCTTTGATTATAGGATGAATCCTGGGTTTTTGGGATTAAAACGCCCACGATCAAAAACGGATTTTCACCCAAATAAACATATTGGCCGATCGCATCGACATTTTCGCCGAAAAGATAGTCCTTGAGCCGGTTTCCCAAAAAAACCACGCGCCTTCTTTTTTGAATATCCAGCTCATTCAGCCAGCGGCCGCCAGGTTGCGGACTGATATTACGCATAATGGCGTATTCAGGTATGATGCCGGTTATATTTGGGCTGTTAATTTTTTTACCGTAACGCACCGGCACACCCCACTTGCTGTATTCGGGACTGATATGTGCCAGGCCCGGGACTTTATGGCGTACGAGTTCCACATCCTCATCGGTCAAACGAACGGGCCGGTCGCGGTTGTAGCCCTTATACGGCATACTGCTCCGGCCGGGCCAAACGATGGCGATCCCTTCTCCCATACCGTGCATGTCTTTGAGTAATTTCCGTCCCAGACCGGTGCCGAATGCCAGTAAAAGAATGACCGTCACCGTCCCCCAGGTAATGCCGAAAACCGTCATAAAAGTTCTGGCTTTGTATTGACGCAGATGAAACAAGGTTTGCCGCACGATTTCGAAAAAGTTATTCATAGCGCACTATATGTAGAAATTTTACTTTTTTTATTAGTACGGCAAATTTTGAAAAGAGTTACAAATTGATTTGTGTGCAGCTTATTTTGCTCAACTGTTCTGCATCGTTCAAAAAAATTCGAACCCCGATACCATAACCGTCACCGTTATTAAACATGTTATTGAATTTTTTTGTTGCCAAAACCTCGAGGTTTATCTTTGGATTTACTGCTCCAAGACGCTTTAACGGTTCCAGTCCACCCTTAATGCGAAGCGGAATACGAATAACAGGAAATCGCGCTTTTAACCAGTCAGCCAGTTCATTCGCGGCTTCATGAGAAAGATATCCCTGATTATAATCCATTTCAAAGCCGGTATTAAAAAATACGCTGCCGTTCTCAGACAGATCCTTTTTTGCCCGCTGCAGAAATCCATGAAGCACAAAAGGTATCCATCCGTAATTTATCGTTTTTGACAATCTGAAATCACCTATTTCAACACTATCAAGAACCCTGACGAGATGATTGGATTCGTCGATCATATCCACTTCAATGGTTGCCCCAAACGTTTTATGATCTTTTTCGGAATAGATGGCCATCAGTTTTGTCGCCGGATGCGTAAGAAATGCCACCGTAGCGGCACGATGTCGGCTTTTGCCATTAAAAAGACAACAATCGATATGGGATTGAACAAGCGTTCCTAATGGAGAACAGGGAAAATCCTGGTAGTAAATCCATTCATTACTATTTTTTGCATATCTGTAAAAAGTATAATCCGAGTGAATCTCGCTCAGAGTCTCTTTGATTCGGAAATATTGCGAATCGAGATTTTTCACAAACCGGTAAAATTTAAAATAAATTTTTTCAATGTCCTGTAATGCTTGAGATTTGTTCAGCTTATTCAATCCCAGGAATGAAAATATTTTTTTATTATGGTTCCGGTATATTTTTGCCAGAGCATCACGCTGCCAAGCGGTTAACAGACCGTTTTCCGGCCACCATTCAATACCGACCGAGACATTCAGTATATCCTGCAAAAATGCAACGCAGGGCAACGGGATGATATCCTGACTGTAAAAATCCTTGCGGGATTCTAAAAACGGCAATTTCGAATATCTTTTCACCCGAGGATGCGTTTTTTTATGTGTTTTGTACAACCATTCAAGCAACGGAGCATAACCCGGATCACCCCCGACACAGTCCGCATTTCTGTAATTGAAGTAATTTTTAATTTCTTGTTCTGTCAGCAAATAAGACGTTTCCATTGATTAATCATCCGGGGAAAACAAGTATCTAATGACTTGTATTCCCGTTCTCCAAATTTACAACCGTATCGGCAGCCTGATCGAGCTGCTGTATTGAAGTAAAACCGCCGAGAAATACAAACCGGATTTTATTTTTTAATAAAAGGTCATTGACCCATTGATAGGCATAAAACGATGGACTTTTCCCTCTCTTTTCCGCATTTTGAAGGAATTTATCAAGTTTGAGAAAACTATCTTTATTATAATATTTGCGGTAAACGGATTCCGCGCGAAATGAGACCGACGGATCAAAAACACGACGATATTTGCCGGTTAAAAATCCCCGTGCTAAAATTCCATAAACCATACCCACCATATGATAATGAGGGATCGTATGCAGTAATTCACTTGACATCCTGTCCCGTTCAAGATAATTCAATTTAAACTGATGTGTAAAAATATTTTCAATGCCGACTGTATTAAAGGCATTTAAATATTTTTTCAGGTCCGATGTTTGCATATTGCATAAACCGACTGCCTTTATTTTACCGGAATTCTGAAGCTCCAACAGGGCCTCAGCTGTAAAAAACGGAGAAGTGTTTGGATCGGTGCAATGGAGTTGATACAAATCGATATAATCCAAACGGAGCCGTTTAAGACTGGAATCCACCGCCTTTTTAATGTATGTTTTGGAGAGTCCCGAACCTGTTTCTGTTTCATAGCCGACTTTGGTGGCAATGAAAGGCCGGTTGACATTCCGGCGGATTTTCAACCACGAGCCAATAACCGACTCTGACTCACCGCCTGTTTTACCCGGGACCCATCGGGCGTAATTATCGGATGTGTCGATCAAATTTCCGCCAAGCTCAATATATCTATCCAGTATTTGAAAACTGTTTTTTTTTGACAAATACCAGCCGAATGCCAAACAGCCCAAAGCAAGCCTGGAAATTCCGGATTGAAAACAGGAACAGGAAATGACCGGTAGTTTTTTCATATTTGATTTTTTTGATATTGCAAAGGTTCAAGTGCGGCAATCATTTCCTCCTCGGCCGGGATCTTTATTTGAGTTTGAATCATCCATCGATGGCCATCCGGATCTTCGACCAGCACCGAATAGGCACCCCAATATCTGTATTTAGGCCCACTGAGGATTTTTCCTCCGGCCGCTAAAAACAGTTCTGCCGCTTTATCCGTATCATCAACCCACCGCACCATGGTGACGGAATTGGAAAATGCGTTCCGCGGAGATAATGTTCGATGATGTGGGTCCTCCTTGCTGAGCAGTATCTGAACATTTTCACCAGATAAGGTTGCGCTTATGGGCTCTTTTTTGTCTCTAATCCGGTAATCTGTTAATAAATCAAAGGCGGTACAATAAAATTTCTCGGCCTCGAGTACGTCTGCAACAACCAGAATAACGGATAAAAATCCCGCTTTACGTTTTGGATTGTTCATTGTTTAGACTCCGGTTTTAGACTTTGAACCGCTTTCTGCCAGACGATATCAGGCTCGTTATATTTTTCCGTAAACACGGCGAACCAATCCTTTACCTGTTTCTCTGTAACAGGCAAATTTCGTGCTGCCGACAACCGGACGGCGGCAAGGATAAATTGGACTTTTACCGCAAGCTCAAGACTGGATTCCGGATGTGGTGCTGATCCAATGAACAGACTTTTTAACGCATTCCGAATAGCAGAAGCAGTGGGGTCAAATCTTTTCAGCAATCCCAGATTTACCGTCCTGCGATTACCGGACCATTGTTCTACAGTCATGTGATAATTCCGTCCGTTTTCAGTGTTTTCGACGGTGATTTCCACCATTCCCGCCGATCCGTCGAGCTGAAGGACACGATAAGCGTATCCTGGGGAATACATCCAGGGCATTTGCCATGAACAATCAATATTTGCGATAACAATACGATTGGAAGCCTGTTTCAATACGATTTCAAATTTTGCCAGGTCTTCGACAATACCATCCTGAAATATCCCGGACGCAAGCATACGGGAAGTGGAACGGAAATCTATTGTCGAAACCTGAACAATATCAGACATCTCACCTGCGAGATGTAAAGCAAGGCCAACAGCATGT
The DNA here is from genome assembly GCA_016931775.1 of Candidatus Zhuqueibacterota bacterium. Taxonomy (GTDB): domain Bacteria; phylum Zhuqueibacterota; class Zhuqueibacteria; order Residuimicrobiales; family JAFGEC01; genus JAFGEC01. The sequence goes on from JAFGEC010000392.1 coordinate 10,997, forward strand.
GAACCCCAGTCAAGAAGTGCGCCTCCACAATCCCTCCGGGTTCGCCATTCACTTTGTTCGGGATAAATAGCCGGCCCGGCATTGGGGAAACGAACAGTCATTCTTTGAATTGGTCCAATTTCTCCAGAGGTCATGACGGATTTTAAATTGATGACGACAGGATCAAAAATCCAATTTTCCAGATACCCGGCAGCAAGATTTGCATTTTTTACGAGCTCCAGAACAGCGACAGCTTCCGGCCACGAACGGCAAAATGGTTTTTCTGATATAAACATAATTCCTTTTTCGACCAAGCTTGAAAATATTTGCAAATGTTCGCACGGCGGAACCACAACATCAGCAACCTGAATAAAATCAGTAAAATTGTCGAAATCTTTGGCTATACCCGGAAATGGTTTATTTCCAAATATTGTTTCAAAGTCTGCTTCCGTCTTGCTTACAGAATCCGGATTTTGATCATATACGATCGTTGGGATGATTCCCATTTCCGAAAATGCCGGCAAGTGTCTCCGTCTTGCCTGGGGTCCGAGGCCCAAAATACCGATTTTCAATTCCTTAAAATTGACAAGTGTTTTCATTTTAATACATTCCTTTGACTGCTTCGTGAATGACCGAAATGGCATATTCCAAATCCTCCGGCTCAAGGTACTCATGACATCCGATATAAAATCCGGTGTTGCCGACATCACGGGCAATTGGATATTGCTCTGAAATGTTGCCATACAATTTTTGATAATAAGGCTGGTCGAGCAGCGGCAGCAGAGGACGCGTTTCAATTCCATGGCGCTCAAGGAAAAAGGAAACACTATTGCGCATTTTTTTTGTGCCGTTAATTTTAATGGGAAACATACGATAGGCACGTTTTGCATTCGGCCGGTCGGAAGGTAACTGAAAAATTGGGATATCCGATAATGCCGATATGAGTATTTCCGCATTTTCACACCGTTGCCTGTTGATCCATTCAATATTATACACCTGTGGAAGTCCCATCGCACCTTCAAACTCTGTCATGCGAAAGGAAAAACCAAGATCAACGAAAGCGAAGCGTTTTTGCACGACCTCCTCCAGTAAATCCGGCCGGTTGAGTTTGTCATCATCGTCGATACTCAGATATTTTTCATCCCGTCCATGTGCCAGTAATTGACGCGTCCGGATTTGAAGATCAAAGTCGTCGGTTAAAATGAGTCCGCCGACACCTGTAAAAATCAGACTTCCGCAATAAGTCGAGAAACAAGACATCGGACTCCATGAACCGACAGGCTGATTTTCAATTTTTCCAAAGGTACACTGACAGCAGTCCTCCAGTATAACCAGACCGTGTTTTTCGGCTATTTGTGCGATTTCGGTCATTCTGCATGGCATACCAAAAAGATGTACGGGCATGATGGCTCGTGTTTTTGGTGTGATATTTTCCTCAATCCGTGAAGGATCCATGTCAAAAAAATCCTTTTCAATTTCCACAAAAACAGGCTTTAGCCTTTCATGCAGGACCACATTACTGCTGGCCACAAAAGTAAGTGCCGGAACGAGGATCTCGTCATTATCCTGCCAATTATGGTAATTTTTCAGAATTTTCAGGGCGACATGTAGAGCGGATGTCCCACTGACACAAAAAACACCGTATTTCCGTTGATGAATTGCGGCAAACTGCGTCTCAAATTCCCGGAGGAACGGACCATAAGTCACCCGGTTGGTTTGAAAAATTTTTTCAAAGTTTGCCCTGATCTCCGGAGTAAAAGCAAAATCACCGATAGGAACTCTGCGACTGGGTTTCATGTTCTTTTATCCTTATTTTTGTTCAAAATCCGATCCTTCCAATATTTCTGATTATGCAATTTTTTCGGGTAACTTAACGTATGCCAGCCACGGCATCTGACCGGTTTGTGCCAGCCATCCAAGAATAAAAAATCATGCTGCCCGTGTCTGACGATACCCTTGGCATTACCTTTACTCCAAAATTCTATGATGTGATTGCCATAAGCAACATCTTTAAATATTTCACCCGGCGAAAACCGTAACATTTTGATAAAAAACCAATCACCCTGACGAAGAACAGGAATTTTATTCTTTTCGGCAAACAAAACAGGCCGGGGTTTTAACCATTGAATAGCAGATTTTACATCGTGCAAAGTGGTCACCACACGAATCCAAAATTCAATACCATAATCGATCCCATGTAAAATGACGGCTTTTCTTTTGCGTTCATTATGGGTGATAAAAAAAACAGAAACAAGCCGGTGATTTTCGGTCTGATCCAAAAGAAATAGCTGTTTTTTTTGGCCGTCGGTATCCCAGCCAACCTGATTTAGACTTTCAATGAGCCAATCATCTTTTAAATGGGTTTTATTCATTAACAGTACACTATTCCTATTTTCTTTTATACATCATGTCATTGATTGTAAAAAACTTCGACACAAGATACATTAATTTCAAGACGAAGTCAATATTGTCAGGTGTATTTATATTAAATCCTCAACAGTTTCTGAATACATTTTTCTTGCTTGTACCGGTCTCCGGACAGGCCTTCGAACAATAAATGCTGAATGTTTCCTGCTTCACTAGCAAGCCAGGCAAAATTTTCCATTCCATACGCGCTGAACATAGCCGTTGGGGTTTTTAAGGCACAAGCAAAATGATAAGGTCCGGTACACTCGCCCATCCACAGCATGGAATGCTCAATTAAAGCTGACCAGACCGGAAGACTCACTTGTACGGAAACAAGATTACCCGCATTTTCCCCGACATCATAGTCTCCGAATAACACCATGGCACCGGTTTCAACGGAAAGCCGTTCGGCCAACCCGACATATTCCCCAGGCAAAAGTCCGGGATTTTCTTTGCGAGTCCGGCCCCGGGCGTTCACTGTAATAATCGCTCTCCTGTCCGCACCGATGGAAGACAAAACCGCATTCATCTCGACACGATCTTTAGTGGTAGGAACATAATCCAGAGGTTCATTGACCAATTCTGTACCAGGAATACCGATACGCTGCGCCATTATCTGTGTGTAGGAAAGGCCGGATTCATCATAAGGATATTCGTCTACCGAGAAATCACTATGCAGTATTATTCTACCCTCGCTTAGACGACGTGCCTCTGCCAGGGAGCGTACCGGTATAATCGTATCTACCGCAGAGCATCGCTCCAATATCCAGGTGATTTCCGGCAGACAGCCTGCATCGACGCCTCCCAAAACTTTTCGTAACCATCTGAAAATCGGCGTATGCAGCAACGCATCTCCATAGCCGAACTGGGACATACCGGTATGATGAGTCAAAACAAAAAGAACGTTGTTCATGCCAGATTCCTGGATTGGTAATTAATAAATAGGCTCCAAATTTTTTTATGAGCCTGCCGTTGCCGAATGACACGATCTATTAGCTCATGGGAGACCGGCAAACAGGTATTTTTTTCATAGGCATTCAAAAAAATCGATCTCTCCGATTCAGCCAGTCCGGCACACAGCCATCCGAGGTCCAGTTCAAGCGGACCGATGCTCAGGTCTTCCCAGTCGACAAAAAATATCGCACGATCTCCGTTACGGATGATAATATTGCCAGTATGGATATCGCCATGAAGTAAATATTGACGCTCTGATTGCAAGGTGCTTAAATCACCGTAACAATTGATCAAAAGTTGCGCCTGGTGACGGGCGCTATCCCGATCGATATTTTGATCAACCAAAAGTATGTTTGTCAGGTCATCCAGGCTTAACGGCGGATGTGAGAAGCGCATGATGAGCCTGTGATTTCCGGGCAGATACCAGCCGGGAAGCGTATCCCGAGCTGCATGCAGCCGCGCAAGCAGATAAGCGGTCTTATCCAGTGCTCGTTTGCGTTTATCTGAGTCTGTTGTTTCTAAATTTGTTCCGGGGATGAACTCAAAGGCTAACAATTCATAGTCCGAAAACACCAGTTTCGGCACGGCCTCCGGAATTATGGAGTGAATCGCACGGACATTGCGGGCTTCATTACCATTGGGATCGGTTTTAACAATCAATTCTTGCTTTCCGCAGCGCACCACCCGGGCACGTTGAGCAGGCAATTCATCAACGAGAACATCCAAGGAACACTTGAACTTTTTTGATATCCATTCAACCGGGAGCGAGGCGGCCGAGACATCCGAAGGCCACTGCCGTACATCGGCAAGAAATCGTTCAGCGGTTCTCTCAACAGCCTTGTTCATTTTCGTTTCCATTACCGATTTTAAATCCTTGCCGGGTATATAAGAATCCGGGATCGCTCTGAACTGTTTAAACTGCTGAAGAAAAAGTTTTAAAATCTTGTCGTTTGGTTTCGGCAGGCCGGCCATTTTTTCACGAATGAGCATAGCAGCCCTGCAGGTGGACTCTCTGTCGAATTGAGATGCGGCCACCCACCCGGCTTTAATCTTTTTAACCGCCTCATTTTTTTGACCGTCCAGCCACGCCTTCATTCCCAGCAGCCAGAGGGCTAAAGGTGCATCCGAATTTTGTGTTTGACAAGGTGACCGTTTGCAGTAAACAGGCGGATAATGGCACTGCTCTGTTTCCGGAAATGAAAGGACACGTCCTGGAATGAACATATCAATCTGCCGATGAAGTACCAGAGTAAACAATCCCAATTGACCTGATTTATCCAGAGTATCCCAGAATCCGGCAATAATCCGGGAAAAGGTCTGAACGGTGTCAAAACTTTTCCGGGTGCTTGGGCTTGGAAATGCATTACGTACCATTGCAAGCAAAACTTCAGAACGTTCGGTTTTATTTTTGGCTTTTTCGCATGTCCGAATATACAGCCGTTCTCCAGTGCCATAGGGATCATCCTGAAGACAGCTGGCCCATATTTCCAGCCTCAAATCTTCGGCCAGTTCATGTCGCCCCAGGGCTGCCAAGCCGATGGCGGCTGCAGCTAACGTGCCGGCTTTGCGGTGGCTTTTTTGCATTCGCCGCCGCCCGATATCAATCAATATCAACAGCGGATCGATCTCTCTCGCCTGAACGGCACGGCTTACCAGCTCTTGTGCAGCCCGGTACTTCATATAATCCGTACGCAGGGATTTTACCCAGACTACCAAGTCCGTCAACCTGGGTCGATTTTTTGCACCATAATCCCACTGGGATAAAAGAATGAGAAGCCTCTGATAAACAGACCGGCCGGGAGAGCGGTCATTACCGGTGACGGTTCTGCATTTTTCATCCAGAAACCTGCGAACTGAGGGTGTACAGGCACGTTCACCCAGTAATTGATAAGGGAAAAAAAATTGACCGAGCTTTTTCCACTGATCATGCGAAACCTCCAGTCCGGCCAATTTACACAATAATTTTTCCTCGCGCATTTGTCCCTGCCGATGCTCACAAATCCAGATCACTCCTCTTGCCAAAGGACTTGAATGCGGACATGTACACAAACAAATTTCCCGCATAATGTCCACTTCCGGCGGGCGTACTGTTGACGAAGGCAGTGCTGAAAGAACCTCTATCAGAATACGGACCCGCTGGTGATCATCTCCTTCGTAAAAAGCCCACATATGATGATCATCGATGAATTTTTTCCCCCGAAAAATATTGAGCATGACCTCAAGCTGAACCAGGAGGGGATGGATTGTATATGATTGAATTTTTACCATTATCTTGTTCTTTGCTTTTTTCTGTTCCGATTCCCGTTCTGGCGGAAAACGCGAACCTGCACAGATATCCCGCGTTTCGCCATACTGGATTTTGCATTTTGTACGACCGCATCAACCTCTGTCTTCATTCATTCAAACAACTAAAATTTTACCGAATCCCTGAAACCCTATTTTTATCGTTTATTATTCCCTGCAAATAAATCTACTGATTCTCCTTGTTTTTCTTTCATCCATGTGCATAGAGATTTACCGGACATTTAATTTACTTAGCATCCTTATATTTGGAGCATCCTGAGGTCGTATGCCTGTATTCGACGTGGCGGACTGGAGGCTCTCTCGGCATCTGAGCGATCATCCCTTCGACCGTGAGCGATGCCCACGCGGTCGGGCCAGAGCACAAGATGATTCGTCGGTATATAGACGGCTGCGCTGTGGGTTTGGATCGCTTTTTTTAAAAATTCGATAGCAGTATGGTCAAAAACACCCGGGTTGGGCGTCAGGTGGAAACACATGGCGAACGGAATGGTGTGCCAGGCCTGCCAGGGTGCACGCTTGTAGAATCCGATCTTCATGCCGGTTATACTGAAGGAGGCCTGGTTGAGACAATCCAGCATACGTGCGGTCTCGGGATGTGCCGTCAGATTTTTATCGTTTTCTTGCAAAGATTTATTTTGTGTCCTGATCACCCGTTCCTGAAATAATCCGGAAACTCGACTCTCAGCCTCGACCTCTTGAAAATCGACAAAAACGGTCGCGACACGGGGCACCCCCTGTACCGCAAACAGGCCGCCGTGGGTATATTTCTGCTGATGTTCTTTGTAAAAGTCCCAGTGTAAAAGCTGGGTATCTTCTCCCTTTACAAAGTTGCACCTTCTCCATTCGAAATGTCTTTGCAGCAGGCTTTCCGCAAACGCAAGATATTGCGACGGCAGCCGTTCCTTCCCTCCGTCACCGGACCGGGAAAAATCCAGAGGCGGCTGGCTCGCTAAAAACTTTGACGCACAAGCTTGAACGATATCTACATCCAAGACAGCTCTTTTGACCGTGGCAAGATAAAAC
>JAFGEC010000393.1 GCA_016931775.1 Candidatus Zhuqueibacterota bacterium
AAAGGAGATTGCACGTTTGGAAGGGCAGTTGGTTGGATTAAATAAAAAACTTTCCAACAGTGATTTTCTGGCCAGAGCGCCAAAAGATGTGGTGGAAAAGGAAATGAAAAAGAAAAATGATTTTGAGACCAATCTGAACAAGCTGGTTAAAAATATGGAAATGCTGACATAATAAATAACGGGCAGAGTGTTTTGATTTTCTAGTTCAATTCCAGTCGATAATATGGTTTGGTGTCATCTGTGATGTATGTAATATTGCCCGTTATTTATTTTTCGAATTATTAAGTAAATTGAGGATATCCCAAATGAAAAATGTTATTATTTTACTTTTTATATTTACATCGGCGCTACACGCCGGAGTGTCGATTACTATTTACAATAATAACCTTGCTCTCGTACGTGAGAAACGAACTGTCGAATTGAAAAAGGGCATACAGGAGTACGAGTTTGCAGATGTGGCCGCCCGGCTGGATCCAACTTCCGTTTATTTCAAGTCATTGACCGACCCGGATGCTCTTTTTCTTTTGGAACAAAATTACGAATATGATCTGGTCGGTACGCAGCGTCTTTTGGAAAAGTATATCGGTCAATATATTGTAGTAACGGTAAAGCAGGGCGCGGCGCTCAGCGGCCGGTTGCTGAGCGCTCAGGATAATGATGTGATCATTCAAACAAAAGACAATGAGGTCAAGGCGGTCAAGGCGGATGCCGTCGAGGCCGTTTTTTTTCCCGAGTTGCCGGAAGGACTTATTACCCGGCCCACCCTGGTCTGGTTGCTGGATTGTAAAAAAGCGGCAAAGCACGAAACGGAGATCAGTTATCTTACGGAAGGTATCCAGTGGCATGCGGAATATGTTGCCGTGGTCAACACCGCTGATACGGAGGTTGAGCTGGGTGGCTGGGTGTCCCTTCAAAATCAGTCGGGAGCATCCTATAAACAAGCCCAAATTAAACTGGTCGCGGGTGATGTGCATCGTGCGGAGCCGGACCGCCGGCCGCCGCCGATGCTCGGTAAGACCGAAGTTTTGGCATTATCATCTCCGTTCGAGGAAAAAGCGTTTTTTGAATATCATCTGTATACATTACAGCGTCCTGCCAGCTTGCTGGACCGTCAAATAAAGCAGCTCTCCCTGTTTGAACCTGCGACAGTAAAGGTTGATAAAATTTATACATTTGACGGTATGTGGTACGGCAAAGTGCGTGTGAATCTGGAATTTATCAACAGTAAAACCGCCGGTCTCGGGCTCCCCTTACCCAAGGGTAAAATTCGTGTATACAAACGGGATAAGGATGGCAGCCAGGAGTTTGTCGGTGAGGACAATATCGACCACACGCCGAAGGATGAAAAAGTTAAAGTATACCTCGGTAATGCGTTTGATATTGTTGGAGAACGAACGGTCCTGCAAGTCAAGGAACGGGGTAAAAACGCGCGAGAAACCACCGTTGAAATAAAATTACGCAATCATAAATCCGTACCGGTTACGGTTCAGGTTATTGAACACCAGCGTGGAGATTGGCAATTTGTCGGTCCTACGCCACCAGTACTGAAAAAAGATAACCAAACGGTCATTTTCAAGATCGATGTACCGGCGGACGGGGAGAAAAGTTTTGAATTTACGGTGATGAATAACTGATTTTTATGGCAGCCCAACCGCAACATCTCCTGGCTCAACCGGTCGAACAAATACCCACCATCGGTCCGAAAAGAGCGGCTGCATTAAAAACCGTAAATGTCCGGACGCTGGAGGACTTGCTCTATTATTTCCCTCGCCGGTATCTCGATCGGTCCCTGATAACAAAAGTCGACCATCTCACTGCCGGCATACAGGTCACAGTGGTCGGCAGGGTGGAACGGTACGGTATAAAACACGGCCGGAAAAACCGGTTTGTACTTGTCGTCACGGACGGAACGGGATATCTTTCCTGTATCTGGTTCAACCGTCTGTCCTATTGGAGTAAAGTATTCAAGGAGGGAGAGTGGCTGGCCCTGAGTGGCAAGGTGACCTATTTCGGCGGTTTTCAAATGACCCACCCGGAATTCGACAGGCTGGGGGAGGAAGCTGAAGGGGAAATGGTACATACGGGAAAAATTATTCCCATGTATCCGTCCTCTGAAACGCTGGGCAAAGTTGGCCTTGACAGCCGGGGATTTCGGCGTCTTTTTTATAACTTTTTTAAGGAATTTCGTGTCAATATCGAGGAAACCCTGCCTGATGAGGTGCTGAAAAGTTATCAGCTCGTTTCTCTGCCGCTTTCCCTTACCAATATTCATTTTCCCAGTGATCAGGAAGTTTTGGACAAAGCGCGTTATCGTTTAAAATTTGAAGAGTTGTTTTTTCTGGAACTGTTAATGGCGTATCGAAAACATCAAAATTTGACAATTCCCGGAATTCAATTTAAAAACGTCGGTGAATATACCCAACGGCTGGCAGAATCGCTCCCTTTTGAACTCACCAATGCGCAGAAAAAAGTGCTGCACGAAATTCGTGTTGATATGCGCCGTGAAAAAGCCATGAACCGCCTGTTGTTGGGGGATGTGGGATCGGGCAAAACGGTTATTGCACTGTTTGTGATGCTGATTGCCGTAGATAATAATTATCAGGCGGCGTTAATGGCTCCTACGGAAATTCTGGCGGAGCAGCATTTTTTAAATATCCATCAAATGCTGGAACAAATGGGCGTTCATGTGGTTTTATTGGTTGGCGGCCAGAGCAGAAGCGAACGTTTGCAGACTCTGCAGGATATAGAGGCGGGTAAAGCGGATATCATCGTCGGAACCCATGCGGTTATTCAGCAGACGGTAAATTTTAGCAGGCTGGGCCTGGTGTGTATTGATGAACAGCATCGATTCGGAGTTTTGCAGCGTGCCGAATTGCGCCAGAAGGGCGGCAATCCGGATGTTCTCATTATGACGGCCACACCGATTCCACGTACACTGGCCATGACGGTGTACGGCGATCTGGATGTTTCCGTTCTGGATGAACTGCCTTCTGGACGCAGGCCCATTATCACAACATGGCGGCCGGAAAAAGCTCGGCCGAAAATTTATGACTTTGTGAAAAAACGAGTCGATGCGGGTGACCAGATTTATGTCGTTTTTCCTCTGGTGGAGGAATCCGAGAAAATGGATCTCAAGGCGGCTACGGACAGCTATGAGATTATGAAAAAAACGGTTTTTTCCGAATATTCTTTGGGATTGTTGCACGGACGTATGAAGAGCGAAGAAAAGGAAGCCGTGATGTCGGAATTTAAGCGGGGGAAAATTCAAATACTGGTGAGCACGACCGTTATCGAGGTGGGTGTGGATGTCGCTAATGCCAGTTGTATGGTCGTGGAACATGCGGAACGGTTTGGACTGACCCAACTGCATCAGTTGCGCGGCCGTGTAGGACGCGGAGGGAAACAGTCATATTGTATCCTTGTGTCCTACGGCCGGCTCAGCGACGATGCCAAAAAACGCCTGGATGCTATGGAAGCTACAACGGACGGATTCCGGATTGCAGAAATGGATCTAAAATTGCGCGGTCCGGGAGAGTTCTTTGGTACACGGCAGTCCGGTTTACCGGATTTACGACTGGCGGATGTGGTCAAAGATTTTGATATTCTCCAAAAGGCCCGGAACGCGGCCTTTGAACTGGTGGAAAACGATCCCAATATGGCCTTTGAAAATCATCATGCTTTGTTAAACCATTTTGTTCGAAAGTACCGTGATAGTTATAATCTGGCCGGTGTTGGGTGATGGAAATATCTAAAAAATATTTGAAACTTTATTAAAATTTTGTATTAATTAAATGGAGGCCAAAATGACGGAAAAGCTCAACAAGGAACAGGTTTACACGGCATTGTTCATGAACCTTGTTATGAGTTTTCAGACTGCTGCCATGCAGCAAATGGGCAAAATGGTAAATCCGATAACGGACAAGGTTGAACGGGACATGGATCAAGTTCGTATGACGATCGATATGCTGGATATGCTGAAGGCAAAAACAAAAAATAATCTCGGCGAATATGAAGAAAATTATTTAAACAACGTCATCAGTGAACTAAAATTAAATTATGTTGATGAATCGAAAAAGAAGGCAACCGAGGAGGACAAAAAGAGCGATTAGAAATTTACAAATTTCCCGGTCAACATGACAAATAAAAAAAAGGTTGTTTCCGGATGGCCAGGTGTTTCAAAAACGACAATAAAACGGCCACCTGTTTTTCGGAAGAAAGGTTGTTTGGCCGATCAGCAGCCGGTCTTACGAAAATCCTTTTTATTGTAACTGTTGATTTTTTTTTGTAAATTTCTGCTTTGTAAAAAAAAGACGGGACCGGGTGTTTTTCAGTGTAAATTTTAGGTTATGAAATTCTATTCGGTTAACAACGCGATATCAAAATTTAAAAAACCAGATTTTCGGAGAACAATGATGCAGAATTATAAAATCATCAA
>JAFGEC010000394.1 GCA_016931775.1 Candidatus Zhuqueibacterota bacterium
ATGATGTTCAGGTCGCCGTATTCTTGTTCCTGTTCATTTTCAAAAGTGACTTCCGCGGTATCATTTGCCGCGACCACGACCTGCACTTCAGCCGGTGTTTTATGGCTGTAACCAGGCACATCCGGTTCCTTGACAACGTAGATTCCGGGTTCCAAATCTTCCACCAGTATGTTACCCGATGGGTCGGTGCCTGCCGGTACGTTGACAACTGGTGAACCGACGAGAGCGTTCTGGCTGTCATAAACATCGAATGTAATGTTGAACGCCTGATCGACGATACCAAAAACCTGTTTGATGATTTTCAGGGCGCCGTACTCCTCTTCCGATTCCTCATAACAAAAACTCACATGAGACAGATCGGCTCTATTGCCGCCATTGTTAAATGGTGTCAACAATCCCGATCCGCTTGTGGCGCCGTTGGGACCGTAATCGTAAATATTGGCTCCGGGTCCTGCTTTTACGATCACCGTTTGAATCGGAAATGTTGAAGACCAGCTGATCTCCTTCATATTGGTGATGGTATAGGTGATCGTACCGCCGTTGACGCTCACATTGAACGTACCATTGGATGGATTGTCATCCTTCCATTCATTCTCACATTTTGGATTGCCTTCGACATATGTTGAATCAGGCACGACTTGAGAGATGGCCATTGCCGGTAAAGCCACAATGGCGAAAATTGATAGGACTAAAAACAACTTTTTCATGAGTAACCCCTTCCTTCTATTATTTATTCTTATTGACCGATGCGTTTCTACCTTTGAATCTTTTCTTTAGGCACCCAATGTAACATGGCCTTTTTGTCAAATATTCCCGTGAGGTAAAATTTTTGCTAAAAAAAAAACCGTGATTTCTCACGGCTCGTTTTTCAATTCTCTTACATGGCCGACCAAAATGTGGTTTAAAAAACAATCGGAATAAATAAATTTATACAAATTAAAAATGAAAAGGAATGTCGGATACTCCCCCCTTACGGTCCCTTCCGGGGATCCAGCACAACAGGCAACCAAACGCGGTACCTCGAGGCCGGGCTCCATGTATTACCGGCTGAGGCATAATCCACCAGAAAAATATCAACAGGTTCATTATAATCTCCCTCCCTGTCGGTGCCGGTTTTCAGTCTTGTTTTGAATGTCATCCGTATGTTTTCTTCTGTAGGTGTAACAGTTTCCAACTGTATTTCATCGGTGGAGTTTTCTATCGGTTCGACGACATCATCGATATCGCCCCCTGCCATGCGTGTATCACGTGCCAATACCAACGGACCGCGGGTTAAGGCCAGATGTTTATGCCGATCTCCGGAAGAAAAAATCACATGGCCGCACATATCCAGGTCCATAACCACCCGGTCGTTGTTTTGCCATTCACGTTTTATGCGTAAATAACTGCCGGGTTTAATATCCTCAACCGGTTTATTATTCACTGTGACACGAGCCTGCCGGCTCCAGGCAGGGATACGCAGGCTCAATACAAACTCCTGTTTTCCATCGAGTTCCAAATCCATAACTATATTGCCCGAAACAGGATAAACCGTATGCTGGTGGATGATGACTGTTTGACTGTTTTGCAGTTGAACGGTCGCAGTCCCCTGGTTATAAAGATTCACCACAGGACCATCCCGGTCTATCATCACCGCCGTCCGCGGGATCAACATAACACCACGCGGTCCGTTGGCCGTGCAGCAGTTGAGGTTCATATTGCACTGGTCCTCTCCCAACTGGCGAATACCCACCAAAGGACTATATTTGGCAAATTCGTCACCGTTTGGTGTCATGGCGCTCAACAGGGCGTTATACACACTCTGTTCGATCAAATCAGCATATTTTGGATTGCCGGTGAGCAACAGCATGTTGTGACACAACTTCATCCATGTCATGGTCACACAGGTTTCCATCATATGTAATGCCGGCTCGGTTTGACGGTTTTTCCCGTCATACCAGCACTCCATACTGGCACCCGAACCGGCGATATTGATTTCCGTATCGATGATATTTTGCATTGCCGAATTTACCGCATTGAAGTAGTCGATTATACTCGTTACCCGGTAGAGTTCGAGAAGTCCCTCATAGCACGACATCATTTCGTAAGCTTTTTGACCGTTCTCCCACGACCACCAGTTTGTAGGATGGGGAAACCGTTCGGCCACCGGTATGCCCTGCAAAGCTTTGCTGATCAGTTGTGGACCCTCCGCCGTTTCCCATTGCCGCACAATATATTTGGCGAAATTCAAAAAACGTTCATCTTTTGTTCGATGATACAGTAATACCAGCGGCTCCAGGATTGAACTACTGGGCATACCGCGGTAGTTTCCTGTTGTGACGATATTTTCCTTACCCGGCCCAACCTCGGTCATCAGATGGTCCACCAATCTCCTTGCGGCGATAAGAGTGGATTCATTTTGGGTGATATCATAATAGGCCAGCAGTCCGAGGAGTGTATATTTCCGCCCCCAAACATCCCAGCCCTGCAGGTGCCGGTCGTCAGCATAATTTCCGATATAACCTTCCGGTGTTTGGGTGCGAATCAGTAATTCAACCGCCAAGTCGAGTTTTTCCCGCAATCGTGGATCCTGCGTGTATTCATAAGCCGCGGCAGCGGACTTGAACCACTTGCCCCAAAATTCGGTCTGCCACCATCGCATCTCTTCTTTATGCCGGAAGGGTTCCACAAGATAATCCACATCCTGGGCCAGTATTCGATTGCGGATGCAGAGATCGATTTTTTCGCCAAGATAACCTTCCATGCGGATATTTTTGAGAGGAATGGAATTCAGTGCTTTGGGGATGATTTCGGCATACATATTAATAGAACTTGAAAGGATAAAAAAAAGTACTGTGCTTTTCATTTTGAAATCCTTGTTTCATGTAGATCACTCTTTAATGTTATTGAAAAACAAACAATAATAAAAAACTTCATTAAATCATATATAACTGACTGGTATCTACGCTTCAGCGTGAATACCAGTTTTAACTCTTCATAGGTCAATGACTTTTATTGGACGTCGTGACAATAAAATAGGACTATTTGTATTTTATATCAAGATTTATATTTTTTTAGCGTGTTAAACGTAAAAAACGCAGACGCATGTTACCGCAAACAATTCTTCACTAAATTCCTCATTCGCTTACATTATTCGTCAAACAATCCCAATTAATTTTTATCCTTTTTCCGCATTGAACTATTTTGCCAGCACGATGTTTTTGAAAATTAATTAAAAATTTATTCAAAAACAAATCACCACCAATCCCAGTGAATCGTTCTTTTAAATGGAATAAAAGTCATATCCTGATAGCCGCATTTCGCACCGTCTCTCAAAATTTGGGTATTTTTTGCATGTAATTCGCGGTTTATTTGTTTTCGATAGCTTTTGGGCGGTGTTCTATACCACGTTTTTAAATGCTTGCCGGTGTATTTACGCTTAATTCTGCCGTTTTGATCACGGTCTATTGCTTTGTTTTTTATAGACATTTTGACATCCTCCGGTTAATAAACCTAGAAGATGTCCAGCTCGTAATATGATAAAAGTTGCATATTGTTTCCGTTTTATGTTCGGATTATTAACATTCTTACAAACTCGGATCGTTAGTGAGATGCCGTTCTACTGCAATTTTTAAATCAATAAAGATATTTGGCGTTAATATTTTTTTAAGCATTTGGAGCATTCCGGCACATCGCCTTTTTCCGGCCCTGCCTCAGACCAATTATAAAGAGATTCTATGTTGCCGGATGATTTTGAAATACCGCCTCTAAAAACGGGCACCGTTGACCATGCCGCATCGAGAATCCTCCTCTCTGCTTCATCAATGACTGAATATCTCCATTTTCCTGAACTAATTTTAACCGTCGATCGATTGACCCATTTACTACTTGTCGCGCGCCAAAATATTATGAAAACAATTTCGCTGAAAATTAAAATATTACCGATCTACAGCCTTTACTCACTTGAAAGGTATTCATTCATATTATTTCTTTTCAAAATATAATCGATAAACGCGTTGCGAGTATTAGTGTTATAGACGTCTGCGGCATCAATTGATCCCCGGATGTTGCCGATATACCAGCCAAAGCCCAAAAAACCTGCGGCACAAGCGATCCCATACTGTTTTTGTCTTACAGCATCCCGGACCGCACAGAAGATCAGACCATTTACGATCAGTGATGTCAATCCGGTTTGTTTGCGGTTGCAATAAAAATATCCGGCCCCGGGAATCACTGTTGAAAAGGAACCGGCCCAAAACCGGCTCTTTTGGGGTAAATCAGGAAAATTTTGCAAAGAACGGCATAAATTTACAGTTTGAATGTGAGGTTCAAGCTGCGGTTGGATTAATTCCATCTTTTGAATGGCTTTCTGCCAGGCAAAAATCCGGGCGTACGAGATGCCCAATAAAAATTGTCTTTCGTTATAAAAATAATCATTTGCACGGGTAATGCTGCCTTCCAATATGGATATGGCCTCTTGATATCGATTGAGGGAATAATAACTTTTCCCAAGATACAAATCCATCCGAGCGCGCTGCTCGGGATGGGATGAAAAATAATTTTCGTTGTTTTTAAAAAAGGAAATATAACCCTCATAATCTTCTCCGCGAAAATAACAGAGCCCGATATTGCACAATAAACTGACCTTTTTTGAGGAGTCGGTGCAAAAATGAAATACCCGGTAATACTCGGTAATAGCCCTGTAATATTCTCCCTTTTTAAATAAAAAATCGGCAAAACCGGAATCGTCTGATCCTTGGGAATAGAGGATATGAATATGCAAAAAAAACGGCAAGACAAAAAAGAGGATTTTAATTTCATTTTTCATGGCACGTTCCCATTACGATCAATCCTATTTAATCAACAGATCGCCTTCCACTGTGTCTGTTATCAATCCATCCGGCCCACATTTAAAGAACGCAACAAGGTCATTTCCTAACTCTACAGCGACTCGGCGGTGAGAGTACCGACTATCCATAACTATATTATACCATTGCTTGAATTCAACATCAAATCGTCTGTCGTGGAGTGTGCGGGAAATATGACCAGAGTTAATTTCCTCTTCACTCGGACCTCTATCAATTTTTTTCTCTCCCGCTATATCATCTTTTGTCAATATTTGAAGAACAGCCGGAAATTCAAGAGCGGCAAACTCTGAATTTTCCCTCTCAAATGCATCGACCAAAAAACTGATTCTTCCGGTTAACCGGTAATGCCGGTTGTCGATCAAATTGGATATTTGTATGTCGTGAGTCACAATATATCGTTCCGCCGCCTCATATCTATTTACCACTTCGGTAGAATCTGTCACCTGATTCCGCTCCGTGTTTTTAATAAGAGCCCATCAGACTTTCATGTTTGGTTTGTGTCGACCATTCTACATTGAAATTTTGGGCATTTTCAGTTTGTTCATCTTTAAGGATAAATGCACAAGAGGTGTAAGAATACGGATCTTGAATTGGAAAAGTGGCAAAAAACTTTCGGGCAGATTGAACAAAATCCGGATTTTTTTTCAACTTTAATTCTACTGCACTGGCACAAAAAAAGAAAAAAATGACAGCAACAATGAGCAACAGAAAAACCGGGAATATATATCTATTTTTCATAATGCTTACACTCAACAAGTGGATACATTTTAAAAATAACAGGATTATACCAACGGATTTGGCCCTGAATCCGGACAGCAGGATAAAGATATAATTCATGTCCGCAACGCAACAAGCGTTCGCAGCTTTTCATATACGCCACATGCCAGGGTAACATTTGAAACGAAATTTTGGCATATTGAGAACAGGATGGATACATAGGGCATTTATTTCCGCCTTTAACGGGGGATATCCATTTTTGATAAAAATTCAATGCAAAATTGTGACCTTTACCATAGATCTCAAGCTGATTGACCGGATTTTTTTTCAACGGACCTTTCATTCTATCCTGTGCGGGACAAAACCGGGTAAAAAAAACCAGAATAAACAAAACGACAAAAAAAAACAGACGACAATTAAAAAAAAATCGATTTTTCATCGTACTCATTTTCCACCGGCAGGATTCAAATCATTCGCAAATTCTTTGACAGTTTTTTTCAAAACCTCTTTCCGGCTGATGCTGGCAGGTTCACCCAATATTATTAATTGGATTAGTTCATCCATACATCCCTCGACGCATCCGCTGTCAGTCGTACGGGTTTCGGATTGTTTGGCTTCATTATATATGATATCACCCCGAACTATTTCCTCTTGTTCAAGATCATAAATCCGGAACTCGATCGCAAATAAATAAGTTTTTTTAAAAGTCGTGGAAAGTTCTTCTTCCCCCTCTGAATTTTCGATATATTGTTCAAATGATTTATCGATAATACTTTCATTTTCGATATAACCCAGTAGACAGTATTTCGCACCGTGCATGGACTCTCTTACAAGATCCATGGTTTCCTTCCAAAACATTTTCTCATCATCATATTTTCCCATAATGGCGATATATTTATCATGTCCTATTTTCTCAGCAAGTAAAGACGTATTCATAATCGTCATGGTTTTACCATCTTTGAGTTGTTTGCGAAAAACTTCCGCCATTAAATCGCCATATTGAAGCCGCTGTTCAGGTGTCAGATCGACCTTTTGAGAGGAAATACCACCGATTATCAGCCCATCATTTTTCAAGCTTTCATAGTTGAAATTTTTATCCCGATAAAGCTCTTTTTTCCTTAAATGATGGCTGGCGCCACATGAAAATAGAAAAAGCGAAATGAGAAAAATAATCAATGTTGACATCTTTGTAAAAATCTTCATCAATCCAACCCTCCTATATCGGTTGTTTTTAAATCCCGCCCATCCGTGTTTCCCATTTCTCCCAAATAAAAATAAATAAATAAGTATAACAAAGCAAGAAGAAAACTTGAAATAATTTTTTTAGCTGCCTCTTCTTTGCCTATCTGCTGGTCGACTGGCTGCTGTTTGTTTCTTTTTTGAATGTGGAAGGGAAAAGACCGTTTTTTCTTAAAGGGAGATCCCTAAAAATGTAAAAGCGCAGTATAATATTACAACCTGTAAAGCCCCGATTACAACCTGCTATCGGGGCTTTACGTGGATCATTCGGTTAAAGAAAGAAACGACGGCTCAATGACCGTTTACCTTATCGTTAGATCTCCCACCCCGGCCTGTACTCACGGGTCAAATATTCATTGGCCTCAGGCACATTTGTAATCTGCATTTTTTCGCTGTCGTAGAGCAATTTGACGGATGCAGGATAATTGCGGCCGCCGTCCTGCTGACGCCCGGCGCGCAAAGCCACGGCGGCCAGACAGACGGTTTCCGAGATGGGGCCGGCGTTTAAAAAGCTCCCCGGAGAGGCTTCACCGCCGGTAAATCCATCGAGCCACAGGTTGTTTCTGTTTCCCCTTTCCCCGCGGCTCCGGGAATCCGGCTCTTCTTCTTCCCATAAAGGCTCCGCTCCCTGCCTTGTGATCAGAGTTGGTACCCGGCCGGTGATCAAAATTTTACCTTTGTCGCCCACATACAGCATACCGCTGGCGGGCAGAGCGCCGGTATCATCATTCAGTTCAGCGATGCGCGGCTGCATGCCGCCGTCGTACCAGACCACATACATGGCCGGCCATTCGTCTCGGGCGGCATATTCAAATTGAATCCTGCTGGCCGTAGGGAACGACCAGGTATTCACAATCGGATGGGCTTCATAATCGACGATTTTGCACTGGTGAGTGGCCCAGGCTCTGGCGCTGAGAGGCATCCCTAAATTTAAAGCCAGAAATACCGGCCACAGACTGTAAATTCCCATATCGGCAATACATCCGCCGCCAAAATCGTACCAACTGCGAAAAACCATGTGCGTATAGTGCGGATGATAGGGCCGATCGACACACGGCCCCAGCCATAATTGCCAGTCAAATCCTTCAGGAACCGGCGGCTGATCTGTCGGCAGCTCAAAATATTGAGGCCACACAGGACGGTCGGTCCAGTTGTGTATCTCGAGTAAAGTACCAATGGCACCCTGCTTGATCCTGTCGATGATCTTGTTAACGGTCTCGACTCCTCCATCCCGGTATGCCAGCAAATGTGTGGCCGCACCACTTTTGGCGGCGGTCTCGATCACACGTTTTGCTTCGTTCATGCGGTTGGCGAGTGGCTTGTGCATCAGCACATGGATGCCTTTTTCCATCGCAGCCATGGAGACCGGAGCATGAAGGTGATCCGGCGTCATGATCTTGACCGCATCGATGTCCTTTTCTTTTGCGAACAGTTCCCGAAAATCGGCGTATGCAGAGACCTTGTATTTTTCGGTCCCTTTTGTTTTGGCATAATACTTTTGCACCACGTTTCGAAACGGTTCCCGGCCGCAGCGGATGCCGTCCACACCTTCGTCATAATCAGGTTCTTCCAGCAATTCCCGAATACTGTCACGGATGCCGTACTTGGACCAGTCCAGGTAATTTGTACTGTTTTCCACCGGATCGCACACTGCGGCGATCTGTATCCGCTCATCCCGAACCAAGCCGCTGACCATTTCCCGCATCCCTTGAGTACCGCAGCCGATATGCGCCATTACAATTTTGTCGCTGGGTGCAACGTATCCGGGGCCTCCAAGGACATGCCTCGGAACAATAGTAAACACAGCGGAACCTACCGCTGTGGCTTCTAAAAACTTTCGACGGTTCATTTGATTGCCACCTTTCTTCAAAAATGATTGATTCTTTCGATAAAGGAAAAATTTTTTAAAACCGGATTGCGAGGATCCAGATAAGTAAAATAGTCTTTTCAGTACTTGCTGACAAATTCATTCCATTATTCGATGTTTTATATAAAATAATAAGAAATTTCAACAAATGAGGCAAGTGAAAACAATGCGGGATTGTAAAACTTTTTATTCCTTGATAAATCGAGTTCGTTTTAATAATATCCACATACCGGCGATACATTCCTAAAAACAACTTTATTCTAAATTATTTTTTCCCTAAATTGAAAGCTATCTTGAGAAAACAGAAAGCGCAAATCCATCATGTCTTCACCCTACCACGCAAAATATTTTGCCCATGAGTTGTCCCGGCACTACCAGGCGGGCAGTGTAGCCAAACTGTCACAAACATTATTCGACGCCTGTATCGATCTCAATCCTCATCAAATCGACGCGGCGCTGTTTGCCATGGCCTCCCCCCTTTCTCGAGGTGCCATGCTGGCGGATGAGGTGGGATTGGGAAAAACAATCGAAGCCGGATTACTGTTGTGCCAATACTGGGCGGAACGCCGGCGGCGCCTTTTGGTTATCTGTCCGGCGTCGTTGCGCAAGCAGTGGAGTATTGAGCTTCAGGATAAGTTCAATCTGCCCAACATCGTAATGGACGCCAAAATTTACGATCAATTTCTCTCCGGTGGTGAAGCTAATCCTCTGGACCGGCATTCGATCGTTATTTTATCCATCCATTTCGCAGCCCGGCACAGTGCCAAACTGCGCACCATTCCATGGCATCTCGTGGTGATTGATGAAGCGCATAAACTGAGAAATGTGTACCGGTCTAAAAATAAGATGGCCCGCGAGATAAAGTGGGCGCTGGACGACCGGAAAAAAGTATTGCTCACCGCCACACCATTGCAAAATTCACTTATGGAGTTATACGGATTGTCGACGTTTATCGACGAGCAGATATTCGGCACGGCTGATGCTTTCCGTACACAATTTCTGGGTAAAAATCAAAATTTATCCGAATTGTCAAACCGTTTATCCTCCTTTATTAAAAGAACCCTGCGCAATCAGGTCACCGAATATGTACGTTATACACAAAGAAGATCAAAAACAGTGACCTACGAACCGACGCCGCCTGAACAAAACCTGTACGAGCGCATCTCCAGCTTTCTTCAGAATGAGGAGAGTTATTCCATCCCATACGCCCAGAGACATCTCATGACTCTGATTCTGCGCAAGCTGCTGGCCTCTTCCGCCTACGCCATCGCCGGCACGCTGCGTATTATGCGTAACCGTTTGCTGGATGTGAAAAAAGGATTAAGAAAAACGCCGCAATCCCTGCTCGATGACATCTATTCTCATCACGAACTGGTGGAGGATTATGCAGAAGAATATTCGTCATTTGCCCAGGGACCGGAAAAAATAGATATCGATCCGCAAAAACTGGATGAGGAGATTTTTCTGCTGGACAACCTCATCGAAGAGGCTGACTCGATTCCGGTTGAAACCAAGGCAAAAAGTTTATTAAAAGCACTCGACGTGGGATTTTCTGAATTGGAACAAATGGGGGCCAACCGCAAAGTCGTTTTATTCACCGAATCCCGCCGGACGCAGGATTATTTATTTAATTATTTAAGTCAAAACGGCTATAATGGCCGTATTGTTCTGTTCAACGGCACCAACAATTCCGGTACAGCTCAGACCATTTATGAAAAATGGATGGAGAACAACCGCAGCAGCGGCCATGTGTCCGGTTCACGCGGTGTGGACATCAGAAACGCACTCATTGAACATTTTCGCGATCACGCAACGATTCTCATCGCTACCGAAGCGGCGGCCGAGGGGATCAACCTGCAGTTTTGTTCGTTTCTTATTAATTATGATTTGCCGTGGAATCCCCAACGCATCGAACAGCGCATCGGCCGCTGTCACCGTTACGGGCAAAAATTTGATGTGGTGGTGCTCAATTTTGTCAATCAGAAAAACCATGCAGACTGCCGGGTTTTTGAATTATTGAATGAAAAATTCAATCTTTTCGCCGGCGTATTCGGTGCTTCCGATGAAATATTGGGAGCGATCGAATCCGGGGTAGATTTCGAAAATCGGATTCTGGAGATTTACCAGTCATGCCGGTCGCAGGAAGAAATCGATGCCGCATTTGACACACTGCAGGAAGAAATGGAAACCAGCATCCATACACAAATGGAAAAAACCCGTCAGTTATTATTGGAACATTTTGACCGGGATGTACATACGCGGTTCAAAGCGCAGCTGGACAAAACACGCGAGCAGCTTGACCGCTACGAAACCTATTTTTGGGAACTCAGTAAATTTATTCTGGGCGATATCGCACAGTTTGACGATGCAGATCTCGAGTTCGATCTTTACAGAGCTCCCCTGGATTCGATTCAAACCGGCAGATACCGGCTGATATCGAAGCACAAGGATCAACCGACGGGCCAATTGACGTATCGTTTGACTCATCCACTGGGTGAATTCGTTGTCGCGGCCGGACGTTCACAGGCGGTTCGGCCGGCGCACATATATTTTGATATCACCAACCATCCACATAAAATATCATGCATTCAGGCACTCATGGGGCAATCCGGCTGGATGGCCGCGGATTTTGTGCAAATTGAATCCTTTGACCGGGAGGATTATATTCTGATGACCGGCGTCACGGATGGTGGGAAAACACTGGACCAGGAAATTTGTGAAAACTTTTTTTACTGTCGTGCTGCAGTGTCCCCCATTTCGGAAATACCCCCGGCCGTACAGTTTAAGTTGAAAGAAACTTTAGGTGAGAAAGCGGAAGAAACACGCAAAAAATCCATCGATCTGAATACAGGGTATTTTTCCACCGAGTGTGATAAAATCGACCACTGGGCTGAGGACATGATTGCAGCGGTGGAGAGCAAACTGTTCGACATCAGACAGCAGATTAAATCCGTC
>JAFGEC010000395.1 GCA_016931775.1 Candidatus Zhuqueibacterota bacterium
ACGGCCTTTGCCCTGTTCACAAAAAATCAACGCCAGTGGGAGAGCAAGCCGTTAAATGATACGGACGTTACGGATTTTAAAGAATCCTGCCAACAATATTTTTTTAATCCTCGTTACATTCTGCCCCATGACAGCTATCTGATTAACCTGGGAAATCCGAACCAGGATATACTCACTCGTTCGCGCAATGCTTTTATGGATGAATTACGGCGCTGTGATCAACTCGGCTTGTCAATGCTGAATTTCCATCCGGGTTCGCATCTGAATTTAGTCTCCGAAAAGGAATGTTTGAACATTATCGCAGATTCGCTCAATATGGCACTGGATCAGACCCCCCGGGTTACCGCTGTTATTGAAAACACTGCCGGAATGGGAAGTGCCGTGGGTTATAAACTTGAACATCTGGCTAATATCATCGAAAAAGTAAACGATAAAGAACGTATCGGAGTTTGCCTGGATACGTGCCATTTATTTGTCGCCGGATACGATATTCGAACTCGTAAAGCGTATCAGCAGACCATGTCGGAGTTCGACCGTATAATTGGATTCAAGTATTTGCGCGGCATGCATCTGAACGATTCGAAAAGGGAACTGGCGAGCCGTGTCGACCGTCATGAAAATATCGGCCGGGGATTGATCGGTCCACAGGCTTTTTCGTTTATTGTCAACGATCCCAGGCTGGACGATGTTCCTTTGATTCTGGAAACCCCCAATCCCGAGGGCTATGCGGAGGAGATATCGTTTTTGAATCATATGATCATTACGCCGGAGACGAATTAAGCAGAAGGAGTTCTTTATGGGCGGTTATTTTGGTGTTGTTTCAGATTCGGATTGTGTTGAGGATCTTTTTTACGGCACGGATTATCATTCCCATTTGGGAACCCGCAGAGGCGGATTGGCATCCGTAAAAGAAAAAGAATTTTATCAATTTATTCACAATATTGAAATTACCCAGTTCCGGTCCAAGTTTGAAAACGACATCAGCAAAATGAAAGGGAACAGCGGGATCGGTATTATCAGTGACACCGATGCCCAGCCCCTCATTATCGGATCACATTTGGGTCATTATGCGATCGTGACCGTCGGCAAGATCAACAATCTTACCGAACTCGTAAAACAGGCTTACAGTAAAAGAAACACTCATTTTTTACAACTGGACGGCGGTGAGATAAGTCCCACAGAACTGGTGGCGACTTTGATCAACGGCCACGCTACCTTTAAAGAAGGCATTCAGGGAGCTATGGACAGTATCGACGGATCCTGTTCTCTTTTACTGCTTACACCCGACGGTATATTTGCTGCACGGGACAAGCATGGCCGCACACCCATGATACTCGGCCGTAAAGAGGACGCCATGTGTGTCAGCATGGAAAGTTGCGTATTTCCAAATCTGTTTTACCAGTGGGATTACGAGCTTGGACCGGGCGAAATCGTACATTTGACGGCAGATGGTTACCAGCAAATCGCCCCACCGGGAAAAAATTTACGTATTTGTGCCTTTATGTGGATTTACTATGGTTATCCGGCTTCCACTTATGAAAAAATAAACGTTGAAATCGTACGTAACCGGTGCGGGATGGCACTGGCCAGACGCGACACGACCGAAATCGATCTGGTGGCCGGTGTCCCCGATTCCGGTATCGCCCACGCCATCGGCTATGCCAATCAAAGAAAAATACCCTACAGACGGCCCTTTGTGAAATACACCCCCACATGGCCGCGCAGTTTTATGCCCCAGGATCAAAGGACGCGCGACCTTGTGGCGCGCATGAAACTCATTCCTATTCAGGATCTGATCCTCAACCAGCGGCTTTTATTTTGTGAGGACTCTATTGTTCGAGGTACTCAGTTGAAAGATACGGTGCAAAGACTTTACGATTACGGCGCCAAGGAGGTCCATATGAGGCCTGCCTGTCCGCCCCTTCTGTATTCGTGCCGTTATCTGAATTTTTCCCGCTCCCGGTCCGAAATGGACCTGGCCGGACGCCGTGCTGTGCGTGAAATGGGCCGCGAATCCGAAGATCTGACACCTTATGCAAATCCTGGAACATCCCAATACCAGGAAATGATTGATCGTATCCGAAACCGGTTGAACCTGACCTCCCTCCAATACCAATTGTTACCCGACATGCTGGAAGCGATCGGTCTGCCGGCGGATAATGTGTGCACTTTTTGCTGGGATGGAAAAGGATGAGATTTTAGCCATAATTCAAAAAGACGATAAAAAACATATTATAGTGTAAAAGCCGGGTTGATTGTTGCGGTATGTTCATTAATTTTATTGGCTTTGGATACCGCTCCCATGAACTTTATCATGTCGGAAAGTTCGCATCTTTTAATATATATTCTTTTTTAAATTTCATGCAATACCTCAGTTATGGGTGGAAGGTGCGACGCACCGGCCCACGACATCTTTATAAATAACTAAATTAAATAGACTTAGCAAAAGAAGGTGCGTCGCACCTGTTCTGTCCCACCCGTAACTGAGATTTTACAATTTAATGCAAAATTTACTGGCAATTATCAGAATTACTCGCTATTTTATCAAAAATCCTGTTTGAAATACGGGGAGAATAGATCGTGAAGACACTCGTTTGCCTCTTTTTGTTTTTAGTGCCGTGTTTGGCGGAAAATTTTTTGCTGAACGGCGAACAGACATCAGTGATTGACTATAAAATGACGCAGGAAATCACGCCTTCCAAAGGTATCAAAGAGCTGGTTTTAAGTTATGTGGTGGCGCGTTCCTTTAGGTCGCCCAGCTACCGTCAGGAGATTAAAAACTACAACCTTGATTTCAGTATAAAACCTGTTGCACGTTACACCGAAACCGACAAACGAGGCAACGAAATTATTACTGTCAAATGGAACAATCCAAAAAAAACCATCACCAATACCCTTTCCTTTACGGCACACAATACCACAAGTCTGCAAATCCTTGAAACCGATGCACCCTTTCCGCCCGGGAATTTCCCGGCCGAAATTGCGGTATATTTACAATCAACCCGGGCCGTTCCGGCCAATTACGATATCATCAAACAAAAAGCACGACAGCTTGCCGCCGATTCCCAAACCCAGTTCGATGCGGTACAAAAAATTTTGACATGGATTGTGGATTACATGAATTACATTCTCAATCCTGAAAGTTTTGATGCACTTTATGCGATTAAAACCCAAAAGGGTAATTGTCAAAACTATTCCCATCTTGCCGCCACTTTCCTGCGTGCAGTGGGAATTCCGGTGCGAATCGTGAACGGCGTCACCATAAAGGAGCCGTATGATGTCAAATTATCGAACGGGACGCTGACAATGCGTATGGCGCAAGGCCGGCATTCCTGGATAGAAGTCTATTTTCCCGATATGGGCTGGGTGCCCTTTGACCCCCAGCAGATGCAAATGTTCGTCAGCAACCGTTTTATTCGTATTGAAATCGGCGTCGATAACGATGAAACCATCGCCGACGGATCCGTACGATGGACGCGTGTCAAGGGATCCAGCGGACAGGTAGCCTTCCGAGAAACATATGATGCAAAATTTGTCACGGACAATGTGAATCTTTTCGCGGAACGCACCGATTATGGACCTCGAAAAATGCTGTTCACCCCCGAGGTGGAGACGATGTTCTCACAGGCCACTATCGCACTCGCAGCAGCACCATCGCCAATGGACGATGGCGATATAAAAACACTGAAATTTAACGAGCCGTTCGAATTCGGAAATCTTGACTTTCCAGCAGATGCGGATTTTTTACAAACCCGTTCACCGGCTACCACGGCATCGGATGGTGCACTCGAGATGCGTAAAAATTTTCTGGTGGAAACCGCTGAATATGTGACCACAAAAGGCCACCAGTACGCCCAGATATTTATGCTGGAAAAACCGCTTCAACTCGAAAATATCGGACTGGCTTTACATAAATTCGGCGGGGACGGCCAATTGTGGGTGGAAGTGTATCGTGATGACGGAACCGGTGTTCCCGGAGAACATATCACCACAAGTGTTTACAAGACACTGGAAAGTATTCCGCTTAAACCGGGTTATCGCTGGGTAAATTTCGACTTTGATGAAAAAAACGTCCTTGTACCCGGCCGGTATTGGCTGGCTCTGGGATTTACCGGTAGCCCCATCGTCAATTGGTTTTTCAGTTATGGAAAACCCAGCGGTATTGTGGACGGTACACGTTACAAAACGGTATTTGATGAAACGTGGGGACGATATCTGAATTATGAATTTAATTACCGAATCGTGGGGAAAACCGGCAGTTAGTGCCTGAACGAAAACTCTGCTTTGAACGAAAATTTTTACAAATTATTGTAATATGTCACTCTTGGGGGGACGGTGCGACGCATCTCCGTTTTGGGTGGGTTCGATATTCAAAATATAGGTTAAATATCATGCAACGATGCGTCGCACCTTCCACCCATAACTGAGGTAGTACAAATTATTGTAAAATATCAGTTACGGGTGGAAGGTGCGACGCACCGGCTCTCGACATCTGTCAAAATTTTAAAATTACATATATTTGGCAAAAGGAGGTGCGTCGCACCGG
>JAFGEC010000396.1 GCA_016931775.1 Candidatus Zhuqueibacterota bacterium
CACCATGTATAAATCCAACGGCCTCTGCATCCAAAGTACCGCTGTGCAGGGCTTTTATAATATTCAAAGATTTAAAAATCGAACCGGGCCATGACAGGCTTCACAGCCCACACCCTCGTCCTGAGAAAAAAATTCGGCTTTTGCCGATGCAGGTGCACCATACGCTGTGACATGACATTTCGGGCACCCGGCCGCTTCCTGCGGCTTGCCTTTGATACCGGCATCTTGGGCAACTTTTAGCGCGTGTTCAGTTGCCAAAACTGTAAATGCTTTCGAATGTGGACTGAAACTCCATTTTTCGTACTGGTTACCGCGGGATTCCGACTTGTGGCACATTTTACATTTTTCCGTACCGATAAACCGGGGTGTCTTTTCTTGAGCCGCCAGAAAAACAGAAAATAACAGGACGGCAGCAACCGCAAAAAAAGCAGGACGTATTTTTTTTCTCATAATTTTCCTCAAATTCGCAAAAATTCATCAAATACGTTTTACATCATATACTGATTTTTCCCAACAAAAACAAATTAATTTAGTTTTTACAAGTGAGCATCAAAATTTCTTGCTTTTTGTGTACAGCTTTTTTATGTTACACAACCACCCACAATAATAGAAAATAAAAATCCGATAAAACGGCAGGCTGCAAAATGAAGAGATATTATCCACTGTTAATGATCGGCTTACTCACCTTTTCACGGTTGTCATTTCCTTCCGGTATCCGTTTCCACGGCAGTGCCAAAAATTCCATTTACAGTTACGAAAGCGATAAGAAGCATACTCGTATTTACCAGTATGCCCGGTTGAATATCGGAACGCTGGACGACAAACTAAAATTAAACCTTTCTGCCAGAGTCCTTTCGGATGTCAAAAAGACACTTCCGGATAACAGGCGTTATAATGCCTATTTGCTAAATTTACAGTACAAGTACAACAGTCTTGACCTGACACTTGGGCGTCAATTTTTACATCCGGGTACGCCTTTAGGCGGTGTCGACGGCCTGACGGCAAAATACGGAATAAATCATAAATTCGCAGTTTGCCTTTTCGGCGGCAAGGAAAGCCATTATCTTCACAGCTTTGATGTAAATCCGGATGTAAAATCCGTTTTTGGAGGCTACGTTGAGCTTTTGCGATTGTATGATTCACATTTCCAGCTCCTTTATTTGCAAAAATCCATAAAAACAACAACAGAATGGCAGATTTCAGGCCTGAACCTGACCAACACGTCCATTCCACGGACAAAAATCCGTCTGCAATCCCATTACGATATGCAAAATGATCGGATGCATCGATTGCTTGCCTCTGCCCGAACAAGATTTACAGACAAAATATCAATCGAAGTGGCATATAAAAGCCAGTATCCCCAAGTATACACCAGTTCATTCTTTACCATTTTTTCTCCGGAAGCCTATACCAGGTATCGGACAGGCCTGAATTTCGAGATTTTTTCCGGATACTTTATCAATGCGTACTATTCCTTCATCAATTTTAAAACAGATCCGGCGCAAAAGGTTCACCTCACAGTGGCAAATGACAACGGAGGTATCGGTTTATTATACGAATCGGGTTATGCCGGAGATCAGCTGGCATTCACCTTTGATTATGCGTATGTTTTATTACCCAACCTGACAGCCTCACTTTACGTCGACTATTCCAAATACCGTACGGAAACAATTTATGAATATGACAGCCAGCTGGCCAATGCGGTCCGGTTATCCTATACGGCAACCCGGTACCTGTCCATTGATGCCGAATATCAATGGTTGACAAATCGTTTCAAAGAAAGTGATTCCAGATTCTTGAACCACATATCGTATCACTGGTAAAAAGGAAAAAAATGCTCAAAAGAATCAACTTTTTTCTCTTGACCCAAGTCGTATTGTACGCAGGAATTTTAGCCCGCAATATCGATCTGAAATTCTCTCATAAACAACATACTGAAGATGTGGGCGCCGAATGTACCGATTGCCACGTGGAAGCCCAAGCGAGTACCAGCCCCCATGACAATCTTTTACCGTTAACGGAAACCTGTAACAATTGCCACGATAAAAATGCCGAATGCACTATGTGTCATAAAGATCCTGATAATGTCATAGGATACCCGCAAATCCCGCCCTATATCTCGAAATTTAATCACAGCAAACACACAGGTGGAGAGTTGACCTGTCTTTCCTGTCACACCGGAATGAATGTCAGTGGCGATGGTAACGGCACTCACCTTCCGGGAATGGAAATGTGCATCACATGTCACAAAAACAAGGAAAAACCAAATGACTGCACCTTCTGCCATGATCCGGGTGAAGACTTGAAGCCGCAGGATCACCGGATGGCCTGGCAGTTGAATCATGGACCGGCCAGCCACGTCTCCCCGGAAAGCTGCGAGATGTGCCACTCCCAATATGACTGCCTTGAATGTCATAACGGCGACAATCTGGACCACAAAGTTCACCCGTTAAATTTTAACAACAACCATTCTATCCAGGCAAAGGGCAACCAGGAAAACTGCTATGCGTGCCATCAGGATCTCAACTATTGCCATGACTGTCATCGAGCCGAACTCGTCATGCCACGGAATCATTCTGCTGCCGGCTGGTCAAACCGTCAAAATGGCGGAATACATGCCAGAGCAGCCCGCATGGACCTTGATAGCTGTGCAAGTTGCCACAATGATGCAGGTGGCGAACCGGTTTGCGCAGAATGTCACCAGTCACAAAAGATTTAGGGCCGTGAGGAGTCACTTATGAAGTCAAAAATTGTTTTTTTTACATTTTTAACAATTTATATCGTATTTACCGGATGTTCCAAGGATCAAAATCCGCTGCCGTCAAAATCTCATTCGGATAAATGGATTCAAAAAGAATCCCCGGATTTTCACGGCAAAAAGGTTATGGCCTGCGGAAGTCAAAGCTGTAAAAGCTGTCATGGAACGGATTTTTGTGGTGGCGAAAACGGGACAGCCTGTTTCAAATGCCATCCCAGCTATCCCCATCCGGAATGGGCCTGGAGGGACCACTCGAGTTCTGATTTTCACGGCCAATACGTCATAGACCAGGAATGGGATATAAATCCATGCGCGAATTGTCATGGACAGGAATACGACGGCGGCAGGACAAATCTTTCCTGCTATAAATGCCACGGGCCCTATCCACACCGTTCAGGCTGGATGACCAAGGAAAACACTGTCTTTCACGGCCGGTTTATACGCAACGTCAACTGGTCTATGAACGGGTGCAAATCATGCCACGGCGCCGATTATCAGGGCGGGAAATCCGGGTGCGCATGTACCACATGCCATGCTGAAAAAAACGGGCCGGAAGCTTGCACGGTTTGCCACGGCAGCAGTAATAATCCCGCGCCTCCACAGGATTTACATGACAACACGGAAACCACCCGTCTCGGAGTAGGTGCCCATCAATTACATTATGAAATCTATGGTAATTGTACAATATGCCACAAAATGCCCGAATCGTTTTCAGATCCCGGCCATATCGACAGAACACCACTTGCTGAAGTGAATTCAAACCGGAGTTGGGATCGTGAAAAAGCGACATGCGAAAAATCGTGTCACTTTGATCCGAAAAAATCATACATTTGGAATAACTTTACCACACCTTAGTAACTGAACATTCAAATTTTTCCCTGACCTCGACAAACGGATTCTGGTGACAATAGTACGGATTTTATTCCGGAGTAAAAATGGAAACATTTTCCACACAATTATATTTCAGGGTTCGTTGGCTGATAAGGTTCCGTATGGCAGCCTGTTTGGTCGTGTTATTTTTTATACTTTTTTCGTCCATTTGCCTGAAAATAAAACTGCCGGTTTTATCCCTCCTCATCATGGATATGATCCTTTTTAGCTATAACGGGATTTTAGCCTTTTTCGTCTATAAAATCGACCTCAAAAAATGGCCAAGGTATGCCATACAGCTGTTGCGCTGGCAGTTATCCCTGGATTATATTCTACTGGCGTTATTTCTACACTTATCCGGAGGTATTGAAAATCCGTTTTCCATATATTTTTTCTTCCACGTCATTCTCAGTAGTATGCTGCTGCGGCGCAGAGCCGCTTTCATACAAACGACCCTGGGTGTCGTTCTTTTTACAACGATCATTTTACTCGAAAATTTGAACATCATTCCACACTATCCCGTTTTTCAAAGTACTCACATTCCGCTATATAAGAATCCATTGTACTTGCTCGGCGTTCTGAGCGCCCTCATTAGTGCCCTCTATTTTACCACATTTATGGCATCAGGCGTCGCACAAAAACTCAGAGACAGAGAGAAAGAGCTCACAGAGGCCAATAGAATTCTTGAGCGACAGGACCAAAGGAAATCTGAATATGTTATGATGATCTCTCACGACCTGAAAGAACCCATTGCGACGATTGACAGTTGCATCGAACTTGTTTTAGGCGGATATGCGGGTAAAATACCACCAAAGACAAGACAAACTTTGGTGAGAGCATTTGAATGGTCACAAAAAATGATACAAATGATAAACGATCTGATGAGTCTATCGAGAATTAAAATTATGCCGCTCGCAGTAAAAAAGCCGCTTCATTTGGCACAACAGTTGCAAATAGTCATCAAAGAATATGTCCTCGTTTCCCAGCAAAAAAATATAAACCTGATCAAAAACATCGATCCAAATTTATGGATTGATGCAAATGAAGAAATCATTTACCATATAATAACAAATCTGCTGTCGAATGCTTTTAAATACACGCCGGAATCAGGAACAGTGGGTATCGAGTTATGGAGTGATCGCGAAAATATTATTCTTGAAATTTATGATACAGGAATTGGGATTCCCGAACAGTATCAACAGGATATTTTCACAGATTTTTTCAGAACGCCTGAGGCAAAAATTTTCGACAAAGGTACAGGACTTGGACTGGCAATTGTCAAACATGGTGTTGAGCTGTTTCAGGGTACCATCACAGTCAAAAGCCCTCATAACAAAATTAAATCACAAAAAACAGGAACATGTTTTACAATATATTTTCCTATTTTTAATCCAATAAATAAAAAGGAGATTAAATAATGAATGAAAAAACGATATTAATCATTGACGACAACAAAGATATTGTGGAAAACACTCGAATTGTACTGGAAACCCACGGATACAAAGTTTATGATGCCCCTAACGGAGAAATCGGATTAAAAAAGGTTAAAGAACTGAAACCCGATCTAGTAATTCTGGATGTCATGATGAACGACCTAACGGAGGGATTTGATGTTGCACGCACATTAAGAGCCAAAACGCCGCCTCCAGAGTATATTTTTGCTCAAAAGATACCCATCATTATGATGACATCGATACATGATAAATTTGATTTTCACTTTAAC
This sequence comes from Candidatus Zhuqueibacterota bacterium, assembly GCA_016931775.1. Taxonomy (GTDB): domain Bacteria; phylum Zhuqueibacterota; class Zhuqueibacteria; order Residuimicrobiales; family JAFGEC01; genus JAFGEC01. Next base: position 5,352 of record JAFGEC010000396.1, read on the forward strand.
AAGGATGTCGGTACCGAATGGCTTCCTGTTGATATCTTTTTGGAAAAACCTGTTAAACCGGATATATTGGTGCAAAAGATCAAGGAATGCTTGAGTTTTATGAAACCTCAATAAATTTTCTTTAAAGACATAATATCACCGGAAAAAACCGCATTCATTTGCGATATCCCGTAGCAATGTATCAATATTTTTGCTCTGATTTCCATTTCCGGATTGTAAATTTTTTCTAATCAGCTGCTGGTAAAGGGCCAGGCCCTTTTTTAAAGTTTCCAGCCCGATGCCTTTTCCCATTAAGTAACTTATTCCCCATAGACCAAATTGATAATTTGAAACATAGATCGAATGATTGATTGATGAAATGATGTTCTCGATGCCTTCGATGGCCTGCCGCCAGTCCATGGTATCATGACGCCAGCTGTACCCGCCTCCGGTCAGGCCAAATTTTTCTTTTTCTCGTTCAATAGGGGCATCCTGAGCGTAATAAAACAAGCACAGTTGATAAAATGTCGGATTCGTCTCCTCCAGAAACTGAATCGTCTGCATTAACGTTTCCTGCGTTTCCCCGGGGTATCCGACGATGATCGATACGTAGGTAATAATACCGCGTTTGTTTAATTGTGCAATGCACTTTTTATATTCATCCGGATTTGCTTTTTTATTCATATTTTTCAGGATGACCGGATTTGCGGATTCAATACCCATAAAAACACCCGCACATCCGCTTTCTTTCATCAGATCGAAAATGTCATCACTGTAATTCAGTCCTCGAAAAAAGGAGAACCACCTGAAATTGAATTTATTTTGAATCATCATTTCCAGAATGTCGCGGAATCTGCTGACCGGCACGTTAAAACTGTCATCATTAAAATTCAGATAGCGGACACCCGCATTAAACATCTGTCGCATCTCCTTTTCAAGTGATTCGAGACCCTTTTTACACCAGGGTCCGGCCATCACCGGATATTTGCAGAATGTGCACCTGAAGGGACAGCTGCGCGTGGTACGGATCAGACTCGAAGGAGTAAAGATTTCCGGCGGTATTTTTTCCCAGTCGATCAGATTTTTATCCAGATCGTTGTCTTCAACACACCGGGGTGACCTTATAAAAGCGTTTGATCCCTTATCATTTTTCGCCGACCGCCCGGCCGGTTCGCTGATAACGTGCAAACCTGATGGAAAATTTTTGGAATAGTAAAGATTGGTCAAGTTGGAAAAGTCTTTCGGACCGCTTTTTTTGAGTTCATCGAGCAATCTGGCGAGGCTGGATTCTCCCTGGGAATCGGTGATATAAATATCTGCGCCGATTTTCCCAAACAGATAAATCAAGCTGGATTCATCCAATAGCTGGCTCATATCATAAATATATGGTCCTCCGACAACAATGACAGTGCTGGAAGAATATTTTCTCATAAACCGGACAAGTTTTATGATCGGTTTGCTGTCCAAATAAAAGGTGGTATTGATGGCAACAGATAGGGGATTCTTTTTCAACAGTTTAATCAGCTTTTCCTCATTTTGATCGAACGAATTGATTATTTCGACCTGGAAATTCCTTTTTTCCAGAAAAGACTTTAGATAACATAAACCCAGGTTGGGCAGTTCCATCATACGGAAAGAAGGAGAAATGTTATATTTTTCTTCAAACAGGACATTAAGTAACTCTAAAAAGTGGACCCATCGTCCATTATAATTGACCACCTTTGTTTTCATTTGACGGTAATTACCCGACCATTTTTTCGATTTTTCGTTTTCCGAAAGAATCGATTGCAGGTCTATTTCATGATAGCCCACAAGAATGCAATCCATTATTTTTCCTTCAGCACCTAAAATAAAAAGTTCTTTTGTGAGATGGAACCTATCGGATACACGTTCTCCCGGTTTAATAAGAACCCTAAAATCCCGATGCCTGGCCGTCTTTTCTGGACTCGGAAGCACCGTAAAAAGTCTTTTTATTTTTATCATACATGATGGCCTGATATCCCCCAAAGCCGCCGACGGTCGCTCTCATGTCATGTCCCCTTTTCAACAATTCCCGGATGGTTTCCATGCAGAATCCTGATTCAAAAAAAACATAACCGCCCGACGTCATTACCGATCCGGTGGGCTGAGACGATCCGGCATGACGAACACGGGGTGCATCACCGGCTTCCTGCAATCCCATGCCGAAATCGATCAGATTCACCAGTACCTGAACATGGCCCTGGGGCTGCATGGCCCCGCCCATGACGCCGAAACTGAGAAAAGGATCCCCATCTTTGGTGACGAACCCAGGGATGATGGTGTGAAACGGCCGTTTCGACGGCGCATACTGATTATAATGGCCTTCCTCAAAAGTAAACAGCTCACCGCGGTTTTGCAGCGGGAATCCCAGTTTGGGCGGTGTCATTCCTGAGCCGAATCCCCAGTACAGGCTTTGAATCAGGCTGACCATATTGCCGTCCCTGTCTGCAACGGTTAAATATATCGTATCCCCATCCTCCAGATCAGCAGGATCGTACCGGTCGGCGGCTTTGTTCAAATCGATCAATTCCCTCCTCAAAGCCGCATACTGTTTGGAAATCAATTTTGGGACCGGTATGGTATTAAAATCGGGATCGGCGTAAAAACGGGCCCGGTCCTCGTAGATGAGTTTTTTTGCCTCGATAAAAAGGTGCAAATATGTTTCACTGCCGAAGCCCATACTGCGAACGTCATATCCTTCCAGAATATTGAGCATCTGTAATACCGCTATTCCCTGACCGTTCGGCGGCAGTTCCCATACATCGTACCCGCGGTAATTTGTGGACACCGGTTCTACCCACTCGGATTTATGTGAGCTCAGATCGTCTACAGTGATATAGCCGCCATGCCCGGCCAGGAAGCGCTCGATTTCCCGGGCGATTTCTCCCCGGTAAAAGGTTTCTCGTCCCTGCTGCGAGATGTTCCGCAGGGTGTTCGCCAGGGCGGGATTTCTAAAAATATCCCCTTTGGCGGGAGCACGGCCGTCCACCAGGAAAACATCCGCAAAACCCGGAATGTCGAGCAGTGACTCAGCACCGCTTTGCCAGTAATAAGCTATCACCTCGGTGACCGGAAATCCTTCAGCGGCATAATAAATCGCCGGTTCGAGCACCTGTTTCATAGGCAGTCGACCGAATTTTTCATGCAACTCAAACCAGCCGTCCACACAACCCGGTACGGATACGGGCAGCGGACCGCGTAGTGGAATTTTTTCCAGTCCCATCTCCAGCATTTTTCTCAAAGTCAGGGATCGAGGTGAACGGCCACTTGCGTTCAAACCGTACAGCTTTCGGGATTTTGTTTCCCACACTATGGCGAACAGGTCGCCTCCGATGCCGCAGCTCATGGGCTCGACCACAGCGTTCACCGCATTGGCGGCAATAGCGGCGTCGACGGCATTACCGCCCTGTCGAAGAATATGTATCGCCGCTTGCGTAGCGAGCGGATGACTGGTGCAGGCCATACCGTTTTGGGCAAGGACTTCGGAGCGTGTGGCAAAATTATACCCGGTCAGCCGGTCCTGGGGGAGGCCGGCAGCAGAAACAAAAAGAAGCAAAAAAACGAAAAGTTTCATTCTATTTCCTTTTTATTGAACGATTGTGTTGATGACGACAGGAAAACCAAGATCCGATCTTTTTTATCAATTGAAATAACATGGCACCGACATCGCTATTTTCATCCATAGACTCCATTATGTTCAATTAAAAATTATTGTGTTGTTTTTCTCACCCTGATCTGAAAAGCCTGTTTCGGATTTTCAACCATCATCTGATCGATCTCCTGCTGCGAAAAGCCGTTTTCCGTTAACGCCGGCAAAAGTTCCTTGAATACCGATTCATAATTTCTGAAATTTCCACCTCCGGGTTCACCGACATGATACCAGCCGGCGTCGTGAGAAAGCAGCACGCGGGAAAGCAGCCGGTTTGATTTCATATTTTGCAGCATTTCCACGTACTGTTCGGTTTTTCCGGAATAATAGCCGTCGAAACTGATCCAGGCACCTGATTTAGCCGCTTCAATATGTTTTTCATAATTTTTTTCCGCCTGAGCGTGAACCCAGATAAAAGCATTGGCAGAAACGCCCGACTTTTGCAACTCATCGATCTCGTCGAATGCACCTTCGGCCGGACCGGTATGGGCGGCGATAATCAAACCGGTTTTTAAATGGGTCAACGCCGCAGCCCGCACAAGTTTTCGATGAAGCTCGGACAACGATCCGGAAGCGACACCGATCTTTATAAATCCGGGTTTGATTCCGGTTTCGTCTATGCCGTTTTCCCATTCGTCGATCCAGCGTCGGGCCAGCTGTTCAGCCGTTTCATTTTTCGCATATTCCGGTAAGTATTTATTGTTCATAGCGCCATAGTAACCCGTGTTGGTCAAAATATGCAATCTCGAAGCCAGTGAAAGCCGGTGAAGCAATGAAGGATCCCTGCCGAGATACGCCGGCGTGCACTCGACCAGTGTGTGACATCCCGCCTCATGTACCTGTTCGAGATGGGGCAGAACCGTAAAGAACACCGAATCAGCATTATACCGGTCTGCTGTAACCGAATCCGCACCGATAAAATCAACCAGAACATGTTCGTGGGTAAGCGTTACCCCAAGGTCCGCCGGAGAAATCGGACCATTTACGGTCATGATAACCGGCTTTGAGGCCCTATCACACGAAAGGACACAAAAAATCGATAAAACCGTCAAAAATATAAATTTTCGCTTCATTGGCTTGCCTTTCTATGTAAAAATTTGTCTATAATTTACAATGAAATAAGCAGAAAGCAAGGAATATATCACGTATTGGATTGACAAAAGGAATAACGACGCAGTTGACCTGCGCGGTGAAGTAGAGTCAGGTGGAACGTGCGGCTACACAGTGGACGTAAAACATATTCGGAGATAAAAAAATGAAATAACTTTTTATCCATTAATTGTAAGTTTTTTTCATTCCAGACATCAATTATTAGCATCAATAACCGGTTTGCGCACGACCGCACCGGCAAAATCATACGGTTCATCCAACTGAATATCGACCACTTTTAAGCCGGTTTCAGCGATTTCAGCACGCAATTCTTCAATGGTGGTAAAGGCGTGGAAAAATTCTTGCTGAAATCTCAGTATGTCGCCATTTTGATAATAAAAATTGCCCAGGCTCAACCAGGCCAGCAATTTCTTGAATCCGAACATTTTGGCAGAACCGCCGGCCTTGGGATTCCAGAGAAATTCGAAAATAAAATACCCGCCGGGCTTGAGCGCCCTTTCGATTCGCTGCAGCATAAAAATCCTTCTCCTCCGTGTCGGCACGCATGAATACATACCGGCGGAGAGCCAGGCCATGTCGAACGTGCCCGCCGGCACGTCCAGTCTGGAGATATCCTGAACCAGACCGAAAATGCGCACGCCGTTCTGTCTGGCATTCGTCTGCGCTTGTTCGACCATTTCGGGGATATAATCAACACCGGTCACTTCAAAACCCATTTTCGCCAGGGGGATGGCTTCCCGGCCCCCACCCAATCCGAGCATCAAGAGCTTGCCGCTGCTGATTCCGGTTTTCTTCAGTAAACTCTGCTCCAGATCCCTCAAACCGGAACGAACTCTGCGGACATTGCACCAATCCTGGATTTCCTCCGGCCTTGAGTAATAACGCCGATTAAATTCGACGAGATCATCCGGCCGCATCACCAGAACAGCCGTCGTTTGTATGAAACTGCCAAGCTTCATGATAAATTTTGCGAATTTGATTCTAAGGTGCATTTCGGGAACCTGATTTGTATTTTATGGAATTACATATACTGTACAAAAAAAAACGGA
>JAFGEC010000397.1 GCA_016931775.1 Candidatus Zhuqueibacterota bacterium
TCGTTACAGTTTACACATAAATTATGGCGGACCTGCAGGAACAAAGAGCCGTTGCCGAATGATCCGCAACCTTTAACGCACTTTCCACAACCGACGCATAATTCTTCATCGATGATGTATTCAAAATAAGGATCTTCCACAAAAGTACGCTTAATCGCACCGGTAGGACATAATTGACTTTCGGCTCCGGTGTCCAGCAACGATGTATTCGGTTGAAGATAACCACCGCACAGATCGCAATATCCGCACATGGCATAGGCATGTACACACTTTACGGCTGACGGAGATAAAACACATTCCGTTACACAATTTTCACATTGCACACATAAATCAGGATCGATCTGCCATACCATATCGTCCTTTGACGACCGGTAGACAGAAACACCAGCCAAAGCACCGATACCCAGTGCCGACAAAGTATGAAATCCGCTCTTTAAAAAGGAACGCCGGTTTTTTTCTTCAGAATTCATCTCAAACTCCGGTTATTGACATGCCGACGTCCCTTTATCTGCGCTGCATGACGAACTGTGCGGACAACCCTGACACTTATTCGGATTATCTTGCTCAGAACCTCCTCTGGCTGCAATAAAAATTCCCAAACTCAACAAACTTAAAAGCAGCAAAATACGCAAAAAGCTCGTTAATGCAGTTTTGTCTAATTTTGACATTTTCATGTGGTCTCCTTTCTTCTAAACACACGAACCTTGTTTCTTTTGGGATCCAGCACAAAAACCTGGCCCGACTCATCAGCGGCAACATCCAAACCGACCGTATCTTTTTCAAACTGCTCCGGACCGGCAACCACACATAAAAATTGACCTGCCGCATCAAAAACCTTAACGCGTGGTATACCCTTTTCACTGGTTACAAAGGAACCATCTGAAAGTATGGCAAAGTGTGTGGGATTACAACATCCGGCGAATCCGGACAGGTGAAATGACGGATTACCCCAAAACGCCCGCAGATCGCCGTCAAAAGTAAAATTCTGCAACAAATGCCGTCCGGGATTGACGGCCCATAAAAAACCATCCCCATCCAGTGCCACATCAAAGTAGGGACTGGGGATGACGAATCCCGGTATGTCCCGCGATTCATCTTTTTCACCGATCCGCCGAATCAATTCCCCGGATTTATCAAACCGTAATACTACCCGTTGACCGGCGTCGGCAACAAACACATCGTTTTCGCCGACTGCGATGGACGTGATAATTGAATTTTCAGAAATCGTTTTCCACATGGACAAAAGTGTACCGTCTTTGCTATACACACCGACATGATCGGTCAGGCCCGTATAAATATCACCGTTTATATCCACCGCAATACATCCCGGAGTTACCGGGAGAGCGGATGAAAGTATAACCTGCTTATTTTCCAGAACGGTTAGCGCATTTTCACCGGTTACATAAAGTTTACCGCCAGAACCGGCGGCAATTGCCGTGAGTTGTTTATCTCCCAGGTCTACGGATTCAATTTCTGAGTAACAGATATCCGCCGAATCCGTTCGGGCAAATTTTTCAACTGAATATTCGAATGGATTCTCTGTACTGTCTTTTTTACTCACATCCTGATAGACAACCCACACACCCACGATCAACGCAACAATAATTAACAGAGAAACAAGTCTGTTTTGAATTTTTTTTGGTTCAATCGCCATGATTTAATCCTGTTTTTTTAAATCGACACAAACCATTCGCCTCGAATCCCTGGCCAGCAGTAGACCATCAACCAATGCAAAAGGACCCCATGCATCATGGCCGTCAAGGATGGCAGCCTGACCAAGGAGAATAAATTCTTTCGTGCTTGCCTGCAGCATGGACAAAACGCCAACGTCATTTAAAATGTAAAACTTTTCATCGGCCAGTATATATGGTCCCAAACCGTAACGATGGGTTTTGCCGCTTGTCCATACAAAAGAACAGGGATCACTCAGAGGACAGCAAACGAACTGGTTTCGCAACGTTCCGGCGTCTTTGGGCAAAACGGCGAAAAAATGCTCTTTATAAATAACCGGTGTTTGCTGGTCACTGGTCAAACCTTTACCTGGTTCCCATTTTTTCACAACCTCTACTGTAAACAAACCGCCGTTTCTGTTGACCTGCAACAAAATACCTCCGGCTGCATATCCGGCGGTCATTAGTATTTTGCCATCCGGCAACACAACAGGAGATGGCGCAATGACCTGATGGTTCCAAACATCGGTTTCCCATAAGATTTGCCCAATATCCGCCGTATCGGCTGATACACCAACCATGCCGCCTACGGCGGCATATACATAAGTTTTTTTACCGTGAATCACCGCAGGTACAACTGATGAATGCGACATCAGCCAGCCGTTGGGATTTGGTGTTTTCCATACAACCCGGCCCGATCTACAGCCGACGCCCATGATTAAGGAACTGCCACCGGGTGCAATAACAGCAATGGTGTCGTCGATAACCGGACACTGTCCGGTGTACCATAAAGGCACGGTGGTGCCAAAATCCTTCACCAAATCCATTCCCCATAAAAATCCGCCGGAATCGGCTTCAACACACATCACATGGCACTTGGGACCCATAGTGACCAAAAAATCTTTGGTTACGGCAGGTATAGTGCGCGACATACCATGGTTCCGTTTAACAGGTACGGCATACCAGCGCCGCCATATTTCCCTGCCGTCGGCTAGAGAGAAGCATCTCAACGCATCTGATTTTGTATTTTCGTCGTAATCCAAAACATATACTTGTCCGGCGTATATTGCCGGTGCGGCGTGACCTTCTCCCAGTTCAACGGACCATCGAACGGACGGACCGTCCACACCCCAATCATCGGTCAATGAAATATTTTCTCGATACCGGTTGTCATAGTTTAGACCGCGAAAATGGGGCCAGATGCCCGGTATGTTGCCGGGCACGCCGTCAAAAAACTGAAAATATTGTCCGATCCTCACAGTGCCGGCTGACGATGCCAGATGCTCGGGGCGATTGTCCATTCCCGGTACCTTAGTGGCCAAATGACCGGCAGGATCGTGGCCGATCCACCAAATCAGAATACATAAAGCGGTTAGACCGGTAAAAACCGAAGCAAGATAAATGATATTTTTCATATTTCCCGTAAAGGCAGTCATTTTTATCGGGAAATTTTATATACCATCAAAACATCGCCGTGTCGTACATAGAGCCGGCCGTCTTTAATAACAGGATGGGCCCAATGCTCACCGCTTCCCAGGGTAATCTTGAACTGACTGACCACATCAAAAGATTCCGGATTCGGCTTGACCAGCGCCAGATCACCCCGTTCGGAATAACAATATAACAGACCGTCAGCAAAAATCACATTACCTTTGCCGCCCAGGTCCCGGGAAGAGTATTTTAACTCACCGGTTTTCCAGTCAAGACATTTCCAGCCCCGGTTTTTATGACCGGAACCGTAAATATACCCGTCGAACAGTACAGCAGCGCCAAACTGACTGTCCAGTTCTTCATTTTTCCATAAAAGTTTTACACTTTTACCATCATCGGATAATTTAAGTAGCACACTGCCCGTACCATAGCCGCTGGTACAAAAAATTTCACCTTTATGGTACAAGGGGGTGTTGGGATTAATGTCCCATTCCGTGACATGCCGATATTGCCACAGAAATTTGCCGTTATCCGCATTCACACCAATAATGTTTTGTTGTGTCATGGTCAGCAACAGATTCAGTTGACCGTGTTTGACCACCACGGGTGAACAATACGCAGGTTTATCTCCGTTACCGTTACAGGTCCAAACGGTTTTACCTGTTTTGGCATCCA
>JAFGEC010000398.1 GCA_016931775.1 Candidatus Zhuqueibacterota bacterium
GTGCGGTGGGGAAAACTATGTTTATCACATTTTACCATGGGTAATTTTATACCGGATTTTGGGGGAATTTCTTTTCGGAATTAACAGTAGAAAGGCAATAAAGCAAAAAATTGACATGAGAATTAATGGCCTATTCATTTTATCTCTCCTTAATTTAAATTATATCGCAAAAGGAAATACATAGAATCCAACTCGTGCACCATACCTATAGATTCGGCAAATCGAGTTTTATTGTTGGCGTATACATAGGATATTTCTATCGCTATCTTTTTATAGCGGATGGATAATCCAGCAAAACAATTAGTAGAGCCGGATGGAGCCGGTTTTTCTTCATGATGAAAATAATAATCAAATTTATATGTTTCGGCCTCCTCCGGCGATAGAAATATAAAGTACCATGTGCCATCAGAATCACCTCGGATGGGGTATGCTAAATTACAACCTGCAAATATTGATGCATAAAGTTTAGTCGAATAAAGAGGTATAGAGTAACCTATCTTGAGTGGTAGTTCTAGGAATGTGTCATTATGTTTTGTATCCAAAACCATGACATCTGGATGTGACGTATAAGGTGAAGAGGGTCTTGTAAAATTAAGAAATCTCGTTTTTTTGGTCACAACCATCAAATCAACACCCCACATCAATCCAACCTGTTTGTTACGTTCCAAGCCGATACCAAAAGCCGGCCCCCAATAACCAGCTGTTTCAACATGGGCATTGCGAATCCAAGACCTGTTCATCCCTGCGTTAATGGAAAATCTGGGTTTAGCAATCACGAGGGCTGGTAACCACATGCACAGAAAAACAATCGCTATCTTTTTCATTTTGTTCTCCTTTTAAAGTTATTTGTACAAAAAGATATGATACTAGGGCGGTACGCCGCTGTTGTATGGTTTGTAGAATACAATAAAAAATAAGAAATTGTAAATCTGTAGATCCGGCATTTGATATATGTCATACATCACACCGGATAAAAATAGCGCCTTATTTATTGCTGACATGCCATTTATTGCCCAGGTAAGATATCTGGTGCATATCAGTTCAACATGTAAAATATAACGACCCAATTCATAAAATAAAAGACCCATTTGGCCCTCGAAATATTTTTTCGAACCCCCTTATAGGCGTATTGTTTTTATCCTCTGGCGATAAAACAACGCCCTTTATATAGATATGACATGAAAAGGGTAAAACGTTACAAAAAAAATGAAAAAAGTTCAATTTTTTTTACTGCCCAATTTACTGCAATTTTTTGCGGTTTCCACCTATTATAACAGAGACAAGAGAAACGAACCTTCTCTCAAATTTCTTTGAATATGTCATAAATATGTGATGGAATTGTCATTATTTTGGATGTTTTTCTCTGGGGATGGAGCCCGTTTTTGACAAGGTGAAGTAAAGGATGCTCACTGTGGGAATGTTCCTTTCTGCCTGACTATCAAGAAGTATTTTACGACTTTTTTTCTCATTCCGCTGTAAATCCAAACAAATCCTTGACTTTCCCTGCCGGATCAATTAAATTTTGATATTGAACCGGACAGAGATATGATCAAAATTACAATAATATTAACACTCACCCTCGCTGTAATTTGCCTTGCCGGCGATATCGTCATCAATCCGCAGGTGGATCACGAGCATGTGTGATATTTTTAGGCACCTAATCCGCCCCACAGATGGGAGTGGGGAGAAATAGCAGTCCTGTGTTAACCGGAATCAACGGCGTTTAAATATTGATTTCTCAGAGAGCATTTATGAAAAAGGTCATGTTTATTCTACTACCAATCCTTATATCGTGTACTACGATGAAGGAATGTCTCACAGGAGACAGAAAAGAGTGCAATGTGGAAATTCACGTTACAGGGGTGTATTCAGGCGAGAGTATGAAAATTTTTCTAAATGATACTTTAATATTTAATGAAGCAATGTACACTGGGCTTAGTGGTCCTGATGCGCTCATCCCTCTTATACTTACAACAAAAAGATATTATATCAAGGTTTTTGTGAATGATAAGTTTTGGTGTGAGACAAAATTTAAAATACCGAAAAGATATTTTCAAGGTGAACGTTATTATTTTTCTATGAGTTACTGTATTTGTATTAGGGGTAGAATGATTGAAGTTGACTGTTCTCCAGGTTATGCTTAAAAGTAGTATTTTACGACTTTCTTTCAGTTTCCGTTGTAAATCCAATTAAAAACTTGACTTTCCCCGCCGGATCAATTAAATTTTAATATTGAACCGGACAGAGATATGATTAAAAAAACGACATTATTAACACTCACCCTGACTTTCGGCTGCCTTGCCGGCGATATCGTCATTAATCCGCAGGCGGAGCATTCGCATGTGAAGACGGTGTTTGTGGTTTGTACAAATTGTGAAAGCGCTAATGAAAATTGGTAGCGGGCACCCAAAACCGGCCACCAAAGGGCACTTTAAAATCGGCCATTTTCAGGGTGATAAAAATGATCATTTTTAATAAACTTCCTCCGAATTATTGGAGGAAGATAAATGGCCAACACACTGAAAATGGAAAAACAAATTCTTATAAAACAACTGTTAAAACTTGGCTGGTCGTATCGAAGAATTGAAAAAGAAACGGGTATACGACGTGAAACGATCTCGAAATACGATCCCAACCATCCGCGATACTGCGAAAAGTCAAAAGCGGCCAAAGTGCCCATCGACCCGGAAGCAGCGAACGCTGAAAACCGGCCAAAGTGCCCACCGACTGAAAGTGCCGGAAACGATTCAAATAAAATCTCTGATGTTCAACAAAAATCTTTAAAACCAACCCGCACAAGTAATGCCTCAAAATTCGATAGCATCATACAGGAAAAACTTTTGCTGGGTCTCAGCGCCCAGCGTATCTATCAGGACCTTGTTTGCGAATATGAATTTGACCACAGTTATGATTGTATCAAAAGATATGTTCGCAGACTTTTAAAGAAAACACCCAAAGTATTTGCTCGTATTCATACCAAACCCGGCGAAGAAGCTCAGGTCGACTTTGGAAAAGGAGCACCAACTTTGAAAAACGGGCGGTATGTCAGGCCCTGGTTTTTCAAAATGGTGTTGTCCTATTCCAGACATTCGTACGAAGAATGCGTCTGGAAGCAGGATGTTGAGACATTCATTGAATGTCACGAGCACGCCTTTGAAGCATTTGGAGGTGTTCCATCAATTATAAGTATTGATTATGTTCCGCGGAACATAATCCGGCACCAGAACGTTCGTACAGCCTTTAAAAAATTCAAACGCTTTGACACAGGCTCCGATGAGTGCCGGCTTTGTCTGATTCATAGTTGCTTGTGCGTAGGTATAGCCACTTGCTGCCAGAGTTGCAACAAATATCTCTACATCAATCAATTCACCGGTGTCTTTGTCTATGTAGTTCCAGGTTAGACCGGAGAAATCCATAAACATTTTATCTCCGGCTTTATGATTGATACGCATGGTTATATTGGCTCGTTTTTCCCAATTTCTATACAGGTTGCAAAAATGTGTAAAACCATAATGATTGTCAGGGTATTGGGCCTTATACTCCTCCCACAATAGTTGCCGGGTCACATATTTCTTTTTCAATTCCAAATGAATTTGAGCAAAATCAGGCAATACCTTTTTTAATCTTTGTTTTGGACGTTTACTTTCCTCCGGAAATAATGAAGCATATATTTCATCTTCTGTTTTTGCCTCAAGTTCCTCCAATGATAATTTTGAAGATTTAAATCGGGCAATATAATCATAGACGGTTGATTTTGGTTTTTTAAGCACTTTTTCGATTTCACGTACTGACAGACCGGCACCAAATTTGAGTTTTAAAAGCTTTTTTATATCATGCAATTTCATTCTCCCGTTTATTGGCATGTGCGCTCCTTCCGATTAAAATTTTTCAGCTTTTTCAGATGGAGCAATTTAAAAAAATATGACCAATTTGGGAATGGCAATAAGACTTTTCGCCAGGGGGGATTTTGGATACTGTTTCACTAATTTCAAAAAGTGTCCGAATCTTTAGTGAAACGCTGTCCGGATCTTTAGTGAAACAGTGTCCGAAAGTTTAATGAAATGGTGTCCGAAAATTAGTGAATTTTCCA
>JAFGEC010000399.1 GCA_016931775.1 Candidatus Zhuqueibacterota bacterium
ACGTATCGAAAAAATATCCCGGTCACCTGTGATGAACTGAGTTTGAATCGGTGCCGTACCGCTCACGGTCGCGCCTTTTTCCACCTGGCGCAGATAAGCCGCTGCTGTCGGATCCGTCACGTTCCGGCCCTTGTTGACAATCCCGCTCCAGACCTGGGTCCCTGAGGCATTTGTAATCGTGATGGTGTTGTTATCAGCACAGGATTGAACCATCAGGATGACCGCCTCAAAATCAGAAAATGGGGGGCCATTGTCCGAACCCGGGTCGGGACTCGGAAACAGCTCGGATCCGACAGGCATTTCAAACGTCTCTTCAAGTGCCTGTAAAGGATACAGTTCCCACGCCAGCGCCAATACGGTTCCCGGACTTTCCGGCCAGCTGGCGCGGGCCACAAACACCGGGCCGCCGATGATGGATAACCGGTCTCCACCGTCATAATAGATAGCGGTTCCTCGGGGATTTGCCGGAACGTTACTGGATTCAAAATAGTAAAATTCGTTGGCGTTCAATGTGATGGTTTCATCCGCACTGCCGTAACCGTTTTCCCAATGATCATAATTGATGACGGTTCCATCCGTACTGGCGGTGATTGAAACAACGGAGTGCAGCGTATTTCCGATCGAAGGATTATTGTCGATATAGACATAATGTGACCGCAATATCTCCTCCGGTCCCGGAATAATATACTCCTGAAATCCCGTAGTCCCCGCAAAACAGCTTCCTCCCCAGGAAATAATAATCAACACGATCAAGAGCTTTCTCATAGCTCCCTCCAAAAAACTACTGACATACTAAAAGTGTGGCATTAATGCCACACTTTATCATATTTGTCTCTTTATTCAACCGATAGAAATTCCATGTTGCAAATAAAAACAACAACTTACAATAATTGAAAAATACCATGCTTTACATGTGCATAAAATGTACCAAACTATCGGTGGGGGGAAATGTCGAAAAAAATGAATAAGCGGTTTTATCGAAATTTATAGAATATGAGATCCGACGGCCAAGATTAAATTTTTTCCATTTTATACAATTAAACAATGTGAGTGAAAAACGAATAAAATTGGATTGCATGAAAATCAGATAAAGCTTTTTATTAATAATCTGCCCCGCAGAGCGCATTGGCGTCAACTTAATTTCACATTATGTATATTGTTATTATTTAGTTTTTGCATCAGGTGGATAACGATGAATAATTTTTTTAGCCACGGATTGACACAGATCCCGCTCAGCGGGACAGATTATTAATAAACAGAGCTTTATCAAAATTTTTTATAAAACATATTAAATTTATTTTTTCCTCTTTTTATTGAATTATTCAAATAGGCATATTACGCTCGATTGTATCAAACGACAATCTATTCGTGTTCAATCCGTCCCGCACTGCGGGATCGGTGGCCGAAAAAAATATTAGGTTGTATCCCGCACTGCGGGATCAATAATTTAACAACGCATAATAGCAGTTTTGAGTTGACGCCAATGCGCAGAGCGGGACACAGAGGATTCACAAAAATACACATTAGGTTACATAATTTCAGTAATTTAGCAATATATGATGATATTATTCGGTTGACGGCTATGCGCAGAGTGGTCTCCGTGTCGATCCGTGGTTAAAAAACAAATAGAACAGCAGCCGCTATAAATAATGACGACATCATTAAAGCCAAATTGGTTGACGCCAACCCGACACCCGGGGTTCGGCACTCATCCAAACCCCGGGTCATCCACACCTGCTAAAAAATCACTCCCACTGTAAACGCCGATGTATACCCCAGAATCCCCACGTCCTTGTAGGCGTAATCCACCTTCAATATATTGTTCCCGAGCATTGTAAAATGAACCCCGCCGCCGAACGTCAGTCCGTATTCGGAAGCGTCCATATACAATCCCCGGTACCCCGCACGCAGTATAAAGCGGCCGGTACCCTGGATCAAATAAGAATACTCGGCGCCCAGGTTCAGAGATTCACTGTTGTTGTTGGGATGCAGGGCATCCACGGCCAGGGTCAAACGCTGGGTACGGGTGACGACAGGATACACCGCCACACCAAGCCGCAAAATCAGCGGCAGTTCCCAGGACTGTAAGCGAAACTGGCCTTCGACATCTTTATAATTACCGTTCTTGTCCGGCAGAATATCGATGGGCCGCAAAAGGTCCATGCCGTCGTACCGCATGCGCGTTCCATAGTTGGAAATGCTCATACCGATCGTCAACCCGTTTTCACGGTTACCGTCCGGTGTCAGAAAGTGCGTGTTCACCAGCACACCCAGATCCATGGCGGCGGCAACCGCCTTCATATGCCAGATACTGGACGTCACATACTTGCCCGATGCACCGAAAGCAAACCACTGCGCCAGCTTGCGCGCATAGGAAAAAGAGACCGCATACTCCATTGCCTGATAGGTCTCGCCGGTGCCCTCCTGCATTTCCAGTGTCGTCACATCGGTCCGTCCATAGTTCATACTCAAAAAGGACACTGCCACCGTTCCGACCCGTGGAACGGCGATTCCGGCGCCCACAAACGCCACGTCGATATCGGCGATCCAGGGCTGATAGGAAAACATCACCTCGTTTCGATCCATATACGCCAAACCTGCGGCATTCCAGTATGCGGAGGACATGTCACGAGCTGCCGCCACATAGGCCTCCCCCATCGCATTGGCCGAACTGCCGACGCCCATTTCCAGAAAATTTGCCGCCGTTGTGCCCACCCGGTACGGCCGGTTTTGCGCCAGGCCGGGTACCGTCAATAAAACAACCAGAAATAACATCAGGAATATTCTATTTTTTTTCATTTTAAATCTCCTATCAATGGTCAATCCGAATCTCTTATTTGATCACTGCAAACTTGCCGATCTGTTCATCGCCTGTAATTGTGGATTTGACATGGTAAATATACATGCCCGCAGCAATCTCGAGACCCTCACGTGATAACAGATCCCAATGTACCAGACCATTGGTCGGTTCGTTATTGACAAAAATTTCATCAACCAGAACGCCGGAGGAAGTAAAAATCCTGATTTCGCATTTCGCCGGAATATGGGTGAAAATTATTCTGCGGCGCTGATTGAGAAACTTGTTGGCGACTGCCGTTTCCATCGCATTGGTTGCAATGTAGGGATTGGGAACCACTCTGATGGAATCCATTGTCGTCCGTATATCCTTCGGTTCGTCGATGACTTCAGGATTGACGGTAAAGACCAGTGAATCGGACTCTGTAAACGGCCGTTTTAACCGCACCTGAAACACATCATTGGCTTTCGGCAGATATTCCTCCCCCCCTACGTTCCGAAAATCAATAGAAAAAATCGTACCGCTCCATCGCACCCGGGCCCCATCGTCAATACAATATCCAGCCAAAACAATATCCTGATCCCATTCATAAACACCGTTTTCATTGACATCATACGTCAAAAGATCGAGCTTTTCGTAATTACCCATCGAATCGACGGCCGATTTATTGATGACATAAAAATCATATTGATTTTCCAAAAGGACATTCCGGCGCGACAGATTAGTCCCATCGGTATGTTTAATGGAGGACGTCGTCGTGGTCTTGGTTTGGTATTGTTCGTCCCCGCCGGTGAAATGAATCTCATAACTGTAAGGATAAAATCTTGTCTCATATCCGGATGTCACAAAAATCGGCGCCTGGCCGGTAATCCAGCCGGAATGTGCCCAATCGACCTCTACCGAATCAAAGGTGACCGCAATTTGCAGTTGAAAGCCGTCGATAATATCCGTAAAAACAGGCTCGCTCATATTCAGAAACCAGAAATCCAGATCGGAATCATAAATCAAATGATCTTCTGTAAATGACTCCGGAGATTCTTCATAGATCGGCTTGGGCCGGCCGGAGGTAATATCCCACACCTTAAAACCACTCGTGCCGATCTGGGCATCCAGCGGATACCGGTATCGCTCGGTGCGTAAATGACCCACCGTATCCGCAAGAAAGGTCACTTTATATGTATGATTGGGCTGGACGGATTTCACATCCACCAGTTCCGGTATAATGGATCCGGGGAGAATGGTGGAAGAAGTCGCTGTTTCATCGATAACGATATCCGGTGCCGTATACCCGGCAGCCCGCGGATGCGGTGTGACGACTGCGACGTTTTGCCCGATGCGAACGATTTCTTCCGCCTCATCCAGCTCGATAACAATATTATTCTCGGTGGGCGAAACACCCAGATCTTCCACTCCATAGTCATAAGCGACCACCGCATAATAGTAGGTGACGCCGTTTTGAACGTCGTCATCGATAAAATAATGCCGGATACCGGTATCGTCTCCCAGATAAAAAGCCATACCTTCAACAAGGCCGTACTCCGCGTAGCCGGTTTTCCGGTCAGCTATATCACATTGAAAAAGGGGCAATCTGGCCGCCTTGTCGCCCTGTCCCGTGGTGATCACCTCGGGATCGGAAAACATCTTGTCCGTGGCACGATACAACTTATAACCCTCAAAATCATTGATATTCTGCAGAAACGGCTCATGCGTGCGCCTGTCGGAAAGATCATCCCAGGTAAGAATGACTTTGCCGTCACCGGCAGTGGCCGACAAAGTGGGCATCAACGGTGGCTGGGCGAATCGGTAATCCCGCTCGTAAATGACCTGGGCCGTCTCTTTCAGCCGGAATATTTTCGGCGCATAATGGCTGCTGGCACGGATCGTCGACAGATTCTCATACGCAAAAAGCATTCCCATGGATATCCGCTCGGTGCGTCCTTTGTAAAATGGAAACGAGGTTGAAGCGAAGACTTCATACAATGAACTTGTACTTCTAAAAAATTTGTATTCACCCAAATTGTGGGAATCCATCAACTCCCACACAACCTTGTCCTGTCCGAGCATGATATTCCATTCCTGCCAGGTCGGCCAGTCAAACATGGCAAAAGCCGTCAAACCCACCATATCCGCTTCGGAAACGTCGGTAAAAGCGAAATTCGGTTCACAACCGACACCCTCAATAAAATCAGGCATATGGTTACATTCCCCTTCATCTGGCCCGTTGTAGTTGATATCCGCCGGTCCCACACCATCCAGGCCCACGTCATCACCGGCGTACTCGCCCGGCTCGATATACCACAGACCGTCATCCGCTAAATATGAATAGGTCCCGTTATTGTTTTTATCCAGACCATCCGTCCAGTCCTGGTCTTCATCACCGGACCAGTGCTCATGCAGATCGTCCTGGTCATAATGATAAAATTCCAAAAAAGCATCCATATCCG
>JAFGEC010000400.1 GCA_016931775.1 Candidatus Zhuqueibacterota bacterium
CCGGCCCGGGCACTATGTTATTTCTTGGGATGGGACGGACGATAATAATATGGCTGTCGCCAGTGGATTATATTTGTTCAGAGTCGAGTCGAATGAATCCATTATGGTAAAATCTTGTGTTCTGGTGCGTTGACGTTCTCATGCTTTAAAGGTAAATCCCATTCGGTTAATTGCTCTCCGATCAAAAGTTTGAAGAGTTATTAAGAAAATAGGATTTGGTCCCTGATCAGCATTTTGTACAATAGAGATGGTAAAATATCCAGGGAGCACACGGAGATGGACATTACAGGTATATTGTTTTAACTCGGAGCATTAAATTTTTAACGGCTGGGTGTGAATCAATTCAGAGAATTTTTATGCCAAAGGAAATATTAACAAGATGCGGATACAGGTGCGATTTATGTCCTGCATACAAGGAAAATATTGGAACTAAACAACAGAAACAATATGTCAGCGACGGCTGGTACAAGATTTACGGATTTCGAATTCCCGCAGAAAAAATTTGCTGTGATGGTTGTGTCACCGCAGGATCTACTGCGGTCAATTTAATTGATAAAGATTGTCCCGTTCGACCCTGTGTTTTCGGAAAGGGGCTGGAAAATTGCTCGCAATGTGAAGATTTTATATGCGGCAAGTTGAAAGAAAGAATTGTAATTGCCGATGATCTGTTAAAAAAGCATGGCTTGAAACTTACGAGGATTGAGAGATCGTTTTTTATAAAACCGTATGAAAATAAAAAGCGACTGGATATTTTAAGAAGAGTGAACTATCCCCACTCACGAATGCTGAACGAACAGATGGCTCCAGACGAAACGGATATAACGAATTTTATAAATGAAAGGGCGATGGTCCGGGCTTGGAATAATTTGAGGGTGTTTTTAAAGGAAGGTTATGGTTCGGATGGTTTAGTGACCTACGGCGGTAGAAAATATGGTTGGGCGCTGAAATACAAGCACGGACAAAAGACGCTGGTGACCCTGTTTCCGGAGCGGGATTCTTTTTCCGTGCTATTGGTATTTGGGAAAAAGGAATTGGAAAAAATTGATGTACAAAAAGCCGATTTCTCCGGTCAAATTTTACACCTTATCGAAAGAACAAAACAATATCATGACGGTAAATGGGTGTGGATCCGGTTGAAGGATCAACAATTTTATACGGATATCTGCAATTTAATCAATTTAAAAAGCTAAAGTTCAATGTCGTGATGGTACTCCTTAATCTTTGGGATTGTGGGTGCTGATATACTTCGAAAGAGATGGGCTTTCAATCTCGCCCCGGATTGGGATACCCGGAACGAGATTGAATTGTTTTTTATGGTCATTTGAGATTATTTCACAAATAACATTTTTTTCATGTCCGTAAAATCGCCCATGCGGATTTTGTAAAAATAGACACCGGAAGCGAATTGACCCGCTTCCACGTGCACCTGATGCAAGCCCCGGGGATATGAGCCGTCGATCAGCGTTTTTACTTTTCGTCCCAGTACATTATACAGTTCGAGGGTTACTCGTGTATGCTCCTTTGTGTAGAATTCAATAGTGGTGACGGGATTGAACGGATTAGGGTAGTTTTGATAGAGTGTGAAATTTTCAGGCGCTGTCCATCCGTCGCGCACAAGCATGCCGGTATTGATATGTATCTCAGCTACGGCTGTCAATGTTTCAGCGCTGTCGCTGACCGACAGCGAAAAAATCCCTTCTTCACTACCGGCCCGGTACATGCCCGATGCATCGACGGTACCTCCGCCGGATTTCCAGAGCGGCGGAAAACGATACGGAAACCCAAACTGATCGTCGGCATTCAGGACAAACAGGACGGTTTCACCGGGCTTCAAATCGATATAATCCGGACTAATAGACAGCGATGACAAAACCGGCTCCTGCTCTGACACATAAGCATATGATTCCGCTGTCAATCCGGTCTCGCTAGCTGTCGCTTCTATTTTAACGATTCCTTGCTGGTCGTCCGTTGTAAATACGCCTTGTGCAGTGATTTGTCCCTTGGTGCCGGACCACTCAACCTGAGCAGGAAAATCCGTACCGTATTGATCCGTACCAAGGGAGATGTACTGAATACTTTCACCGGGTTTTAAAACCAGTGAATCGGGCATGATGGTCAGCTTACTCAGTACGGGTGCATAAGTTAGAATTAAAAAAGAATCACCGGCAGCTGTATTCAGGAGGCCGTCTTTTATCGACTCTGCGTTGATAGTTATTTTATTCGTACTCCCCGCGGCCACGTCCTGTGGGACCGTATATTTTACAGCCAGTGTAATGCCACTACTGTCCTCCATACTTTGTTCCGCCGTCACTGGCGTGATCCATCCTTGCTCGTCTTCCACCGTGAGGGTAATCCTGTCCTCGAGATCCGTCAAGTTCCGGATAAAAACCCAAACGGAATCCTGGTTACCGGGCGCTGTAAAAGCCGTGTCCTGTTCCGCAGCTACCAGCAAAGAAACCGGTTCCGGCAGCCAATAGGAGATCAGCGTGTTGCCGGATACAGCCGACTCGTCCGGTCCGGCAGCATCGCCCCACCAGTTGCCGGACAGATCGGGTTGAACGGTTTCATCATTGTTGACCACCTGAAAATCTTCATTCCCGAAAATATTGTTGGACCAGACTTCTGGATTCGATCCATTCGACATGGCTATCCCCGCGCCTTGATTGTTTTGAATATTGTTGCCGTATATCGACGCTCTGGAATCGGCCAAGTGGATACCGGTGAACAGACAAAAACTGTCGTTCAGCACATTGAGTCCGATAAAATTGTTGGCGCTGTTGTACCGGTTCGGAGACATTTTCCATCGATCGTTGTCGATTTCTACCGCTGTGCAATTTCTCAGCAGTTGATTGGAATAAACTTTGGCTCGCAAAACGTCTTCCATCATGATGCCGTATCCGCTATCTTCGGATTCGGTGTTTTCATGCCAGGTGATGCGGTTGTCATGTATAATCGGCTCATCGCACATCCAGGTATTGATGCCGCTGCAGCCGTTACGTGAAATCGTGTTGTTGTGAATGCGCACTTTACCTGCAATAAAAATATGAATACCATGGATATCGTTATGATGGATATTGTTGCGACGAATCGTGGTGTCATCGCACCATTTTATCTCAATACCATTGCCATCCAGACCGTGGATTTCATTATCTTCTATTATATTACCTCGTGAAAAGTAATTCGAATCGTAAATATTATTTTGCAGGCCCTCCGCATCGCCCATGACCGATATGCCGCCCAACTGGACCAGCATATCCAAATTGACCGTGTTATGGGCGACCGTGTTCCGGTGTGCGTCGGAAAGGCTGATGCCGGATGTCTCATTGTATTCAATAATGTTATTGTCGGAATCATGAGAAAGTGAAATGCCAAAATATTTGTTGCGGGAAACCCGGCTTCTTCCCGTGCCGTCCAGTATAATCAGACGCCTGCTGTCCGATTGTGTTATGCTCTGATCTAATTCATTGTTATTAATTACGCATTGATCCCCGCCTTGGACGAAAATATCGGAACGTATGTGAAAAAAATTGTTCGACACGGTATCATCAGGTGCCACTCTGGCAAAAAATACTGCAGAACCTGCCGCCCGTTTCGGACGGGCATAAAAGTGATTGCCGTGAACTTTGCTGTAAAATGCCATGTCCAGCCACAGCCGGTTTTCTAAATGATTGTCCAATATCCGCAGATGTTCCGCAACATGGCTTTTTATACCGATGTATAAACTGGTATCGATTTTATTTTCACAGAGTTTTACATGATTCGCATGATCTACATATATTCCGGCACCTTTTTTGATACGGGGATCTAGATGTTCCAGGCTGAATCCTTCAATCGACGCGTGATCGGCTGTTACGGTAAAAACAGTGCTGTCATGCCCCATGACGATGGTGGTTTCGCGGCCTTTAATGGATTTGATAATAACCGATTTATCCACCAGAACACTTTCTTCGTATATTCCCTCGCAAACGTGGCAGGTGTCTCCCGGTTCTGTCGTTGGCGACCATACCGCCGGTTGAATCTCGGTGAAGCCGTCACCTTTTGTGTTAAAGACACGTGCAATACTCAGTGTGTCGCATTTTGCTTGGCCGGTAATGAGACCGGGTTTAATATTTATGGGTTCGGCAGCAACACCAAAGGTTTCAATGGCGAATGTTTGACTGGTATCGGAGGCGTAAAAAAACTCGTCGAATTCGAATCCGTAACTGATGTTCAGAGTAATACAATCCCCTGCGCCTAACACCAACACCGGGTCGAGGGTGACGTCCAGAACACCGTTATCCTGGGTGAATTGACCCTCGAAATAATCGGTCGTACCCGCCCAAACGTATATCGCGCGGAGATCGTCGACTTCATGGCCTCTGCCTCGAGCCCGGATACTGAATTTTGTGACCGTCCAGCCGTCCGCCTCGCTGGCGCAGAAAGTTATGGGCGTCATCTGCAGCCGGTTGTATTCAAGCACCTCTGCAGGGCACATGGCTCTTTTAGGATTTCTTCCGCTGACGGTTAATGACACTTCCTGGAAAACGGCATCCACGTCTTTATCCACATCCATAAAAACATTAACCACTATGGCGGCCGCACCACCTCCGGCGCCTTTCCACTCCTTAAAATGCCAACCGTGTGCAGGGTCATCAAATGCTGTGAGCTGCACAGTGCTTCGCCTGAGGTATGTATGCCGTCCCAGTCCCGGCGAAACCGAGCAGTATTTGTTGGCCTCGACCGGTGAAATCCGAATCATCAGGCTGGTGAAAAACTGTGGATTGGGTTGTTGTTGGGGCTGCCTGGCTTTGGCCAAACCTTCTACTCCTTTAGTGAGAGGATTACCGTATTCCCCATGTCCCTGGACGCCGGTAGTCACATTGGAGGCACCATGGTGGTCCTGCAAATCGGGATTCGCCAAAATTTGGCTCAAGTTGTTCAGCAGTGTATTAAATTGATCTGTGAGTATGCTAAAGTTCCAGCTAGATTGATTGATTGATGCTTTTTTGTTTCCAGTTTCTTCCGGCTGCAAAAAAAAGCTCAGCAGCCCTTGTGTCGAGGTGGCGGCATAAACGGTACCGCTGCATACATCAATATCGTAAATAACCGAGTTCACCCCGGCACTGTTGGTTTCGGCGATGCGTGCCGGATTTACCGGATTTTGAATATCGTATGCCTCCAAAAACCAGCCGTCCTCCTCCTGTGTGATACTGGAGACCAGAAGTAAGGGACCATCGGCCCACAAAGCTGTGGGTTTTCCGGGCGTGGGTATATTGCTGAGCTGTGACAGGTTTTCCGGATTTTGTGCATCGTATAGCACGTATCCGGAAGCCTGTGTATCCGGATGGTAATAGGCGACTACAAGATTAATTTGAGAATTTACCGATACTGCAACATCGATGGCAGCGCCGGGAAGCATTTTTTGTGAAAGCTGTTTCGGTTGGCTGGTGTCGCTGATATCAATCACGATAACCTTGTGATCACCATCATTCATCGAGGCTGCTGCGGCAAAGGCCAGATCACCGGAAAACGTCATGGCCATAATTGTAAAATCGGTTTCAAATGTACCACGTTGAACGGGATTATCCACATTGGAAATATCAAAAATGGTAAAGCCACTGGTCCTTCCCGTAACAAAGAGCAGGTTGTTGTGAATGTATAATTTGTTGCATTGTAATTCAAGATACAGAGACTGCCGGTTATTGGAAGTGGTTTCAAACCGCCAAATCCGGAGGCCGTCAGCAGCAAAAAGATTGCCGTCTGATTCGGTGATGGAGGTCACGATGACCATCTCCTGCAAGGTTTCCAACATTTCTGGATGAGATGGAGTTGAAATGTCAAGTGCTTTGACCTCGCCGCTTTGTACAACCACAAGACGGTTATTCATTGCGTCCAATTGCAGAATATTTATCGTTGCGTTACCAAGGTCCATTTGATCGACCATATTAGGCACCTGGGGATTTGAAATGTTAAAAGTGATAATATCCGTCCAGGTAGCGGCGTAAGCGAAATTTCCCTTGGCCACGACCCGTCGAATAGGACCAGAACCCACGTTTTGAACCAGATATTGCAGATTTCCGGGATTAGAAATGTCAACGATGATTAATCCGCCCTGACCGGCTCCGCCTGTGAAAGCCATGTTGTTCAGAATAAAAACATGTTCCGCACCGCCGGTCTGGATATCATCCAGTTTTTGAATGTTGGAGATGTCGGCTACATTGTAACTGGTGAGGGAAATCAGATTTGATCCGGTAGAGCTGTGGCCTGTAACGACAAATGCCGTTGTGCCCCTAACGGCAACACTTTGGCAGACAACCGCAACGCTACCGAACTGGGGATTTGATGGATTCGAATTGTCCACGATCCGGAAGAAGCCTGTTTTTGTGTTTTGGTTAAACACGGCGATATAGATAAAACCGTTGTTTACAGTAATGTCTTGAATTTTGTCATCGACGCTGTCGAAAGCAAATCCCTGGGTCGGGAGAATACGGGCAGGATCTGAAACGTTAAATAGGTTAACAGCATTGTCATGAACGACGTAGGCAATATCGCCGAAAACTTTGATCAGACTCGGCGTGTAATCCAATGTTCGGGCACCGATTTGAATTAATTTTCCGTTTTCCTCACGTGAGATTGTTAACCAGTTATTTTGACCCTGGTAAAAAAACTCGCCGTCTGTTATTGTCACCGGATTCCATCCACCGGCGTGCCAAAACAAGTCAATGTCCATAGGTTGGGATAGCGCAAATCCGCATAAGCACAGTAGAAGAAGAATGCATTTTTTCATAGAGTTTCCTTTCTGAAATTCTGAACAACGGTCATTTACAGGTGGTAACAACTTTTTAGAAATAGAATAGATGACGAAAAATTTGTCGGACAGATATAACTTTATTATAGAAATTCCTATCTTTTATGTCAAGCAGAAATTATTTTTTTACGTAAAACCTCAGTTACGGGTGGGGCAGGCTAGGTGCGACGCACCTCCTTTTGCCAAATTTATGTGATTTTAATATTTGTAAGGATGTCGAGAGCCGGTGCGTCGCACCTTCCACCC
>JAFGEC010000401.1 GCA_016931775.1 Candidatus Zhuqueibacterota bacterium
ACCATCCAGGCCGACGTCGTCGGTTGTAGGATCCCAGTCACCGTCATTGTCGATACCATCATCCCGGCTTTCATCGATCAAAGGATTATCGATTCCATTCCCGGTTGCAAAGTCCTTGTACCTCGCACCAAGGTACAGATAATTTGTGAACTGAGTTTCTCCTTCGCCCAAAGTGATTCCTTTATTTTCGTCAATGAGCCCGTTTAAATTATCATCGATCCGGTTATCGGGATTTTCCGTGTATATCTGCCCGGGTAAAAAAATCAACTCTTCGTCCCGGTATTTGAGCTTGATACCGTCCGCCGGCATTGGTACGACACTGCGCTCAAAGGTAGAATAATTTATGACAACAACAAAATCACCGGCAGAAATCAGCCTCGGCTCAAACAGGCCGGACTCGATGATCCCGCCGGAACCCAGGGCCGCATCACCATCGTTATCAATACCATCAGTCGGATCACCGGCACTCTCAAGCAGGGCAAGTCCCAGGTACCCCACGGGTGTCCAGCCACTCCCCCCGATATCATCCGAATCAAAACAATAGACATAATCCTCGCTTTCATCACCCCCGCCGCTGTCATCTCCCCAATCAGGGCCGCTCGCAACATATGCTCCCATCGTCGTACTGAGTACAACACCAAAATTCATTTTGTCATGGAAACAGGTACCGACATTTTCCACATCATACAATAAAAACAAAACATCATCCACCGGATCTTTCGCCCATTGAAAACCCCGGACCCACACCCTTAAGCCCAGCCCGCGGCGCTGTAGAACCGTACTATCCGGATAGAATAAAAATTCACGGTTATTATAATCGTCCATCACATAAAAACTTTCCTGGTCGGCATTCATGACGCCCTTTCCGAAATAGCCGTTCCATGATCCCGGCCATCCGGGATCAACGGGATCGAAAGCTTTATCCGGCCAAAATTTCGGCCAGCTCTCCGCCTGATGGCTCATGGCGATTTTTTCATTCTCGTCGCTTGCAAATCCCGGCAGCGGGGCAAAAGACCACCATTCACCGTCCGGCCCTGCGTCGCCGGAGTTTGCACTTGATGGAAGTCCTGTTTTCGTGCCATTAGCTTCTGAAACAATATGTCTTGTTTCACCGTTTGTATCGACAACCTCGGAACCCCAAAAAACACTCATTTTTGTAAGATATGTATGTCCTGAATTAATAGGCCACTCACCGCCTATCGATAAAGGGTGACTCGAACGGACACCTACCTCCCCGTCGTTGAAGAAACTGGTACTGATGTTATTGCCCGAATGTACGCCCATGTAACTGTAGGCCTGGTCGCCATGCAAATCTTCCATCTGAGCGAAAGCATTCATCACAAAAATCGGAACAACAGCTGCGAGAAATAATGTTTTCACAAAATCCTCCAATGATTGAAATGTCCCTTTCAATTTGCTCAATACATCCCCATATTTTTTACGGCCATCAATTTTCCGATATATAATTTCAGGATTTCCCTTAAACCTTTTTTTTTCCGTCTCATTCAAAAGTAATTTATGATATAAAATACTGGCCTGCTCTGGATCCCTGTGTAATTTTTTCATTCTTGTTGTCGATGTATAGTGAAAAAATCAAATTCTTCATTCTTTTAGTTAAACCCATTTTCCGTTAAAATGCCGCTCCCAACAATACAAAAATAAAAATAGATAAACCCATCCCACACAAAACAAATGACCGCTACATACTTTCCAGCACCAAATCCATAATCTTTCTGAAATTTCGTGCATCCCAGGCGGAGCGGCCGATCAGCAGACCGTCCATATTGGGCTGACGGATGATACTGCCCGCATTTTTTTTATCCACGTTGCCGCCGTATAATATTTTTACCCGTTCTGCAGCCTGGCCGAACTTTTCATACAACACACTACGAATAAATGTCTGTATCTCGCCGGCATACCAGGATTCGGGGGATGAGCTGCCTTCGGCTTCCCACACCGGTTCGTAAGCAATCCACACCCTGTCCAGGTCCGTTTCATTTACACCGCAAAGGGCAATTTTGACCTGACGGGATACGGTTTCCGTCGTCAGATTGTACTCTTTTTCCTGCTGATTTTCACCCACACAAACCAGGGCAATAAAATGATGTTGTAAACCGGATAGCACTTTTTTATTGACACTAAAGTCATCTTCATTAAAATATTTCCGGCGTTCGGAATGGCCGATGACCAAAATATCCACGCCGATTTCCCTTAACATAACGGGCGAGACCTCCCCGGTGCAGTCGCCCTTATCCTGCCAATGACAATTTTGAGCGCCCAGCAAAATATCTGACCGGCCGAGAGCTCTTTTTACGCCCCACAAATGCGTAAAGGGAGGAAAAATAAAAATCTGCAATCTTGTAAGTTCTTGCACAAGTTTGACCAGGTTTTGGGTATATTCAACCGCCTCGTTCAAACTTTTGTGCATTTTCCAGTTTGTACCCAGCAGAATTTTTTTCATTATTTGTATCCGATGATTTGTTTTCTCATCCATCAAAAAGGTAGAAAATTATTTAAAGAGATTCAAGGGAAATCAAAAAAAATATGTAATATCTCAGTTATGGGTGGAAGGTGCGACGCACCGGCTCTCGACATCTGTCAAAATTTTAAAATTACATATATTTG
>JAFGEC010000402.1 GCA_016931775.1 Candidatus Zhuqueibacterota bacterium
AACTTTGGCTGATAGTACCGAATCAACTGGGGAAAATTTCCTTGACCGTCACCGCTGAAAAGTTCGGCGATACAATCAATGGCCATGTCTTCCAGTTCAATTTCGGTTTCAACACGTTCGCCGGATATCCGTTTCCCCGATACCTCCTGATATTTTAAATAACTGAGAGATATCTTTTGTGCCAAATTAATCAACTGCACAAGTTCGCTTTGGCTGTATCGGCCAGCTATAGCATTTTTTACGAGTTGGGTTAAATTGTTCTCTTTCATAACTCCGTAAGAACCGATTCATTCAATAGTGAGTTTGCCATCCTTAATTATCCGCATCTCCCATCCCATGCCCCTCCCCAACCTGTAAAAGTATGGCGAAAGAACATTGCGGCACTAT
This sequence comes from Candidatus Zhuqueibacterota bacterium, assembly GCA_016931775.1. Taxonomy (GTDB): domain Bacteria; phylum Zhuqueibacterota; class Zhuqueibacteria; order Residuimicrobiales; family JAFGEC01; genus JAFGEC01. The sequence continues at coordinate 388 of JAFGEC010000402.1, forward strand.
TCCTTCCTAACGTTGCCGGTAGGGATGTCTCCGGGTTTTTTTATGCACCCGCTGTTCGATATATATCACATAGTATACCGGTACAATGCATCTCTAAATTTATTTGTGATGCAATTCTAATACCAATTATTTTTCTGTAGTAGTCTTGTAAGATATTGTTTTTTAAGGGGCAAACAGACCTCTAAAAACAAGTTTAAGCAAGAATGTGTGGTAGGTTGATACAGTGTTTCACGCTGAAACAATAATGAATCAAATTTAACTTTTCACCATCGGAAGCCCATATTTTTTGGCTTTGCGGTATATCGTCGCCCGACCAATACCCAGTTTTTTCGCGGTTTTCGAAATATTCCCTTCACACTCGAGCAATGCTTGTCGCAGAGCCTCTTCCTCCAGTTTCTCAATCCAGCTGGCGAGGGTGTTGTCCGATTCATAGATACGTTTTTCCCCGAGTGAACGAACAGCAGGGGGCAGGTCTTTTGCCGTTATTTCTTTTCCCGAAGCCAAAACAACTGCTCTTTCAATAGCGTTTTCCAGTTCACGAACGTTCCCCGGCCAATTGTACGCCATCAGCAAGTCAAGACCATCCGGATTAATGCCTTCTAAATTTTTTCCTTCCTGTTCACAATATTTTTTTAAAAAGTAGGCGCTGATGAGCGGAATGTCCTCTTTTCTTTCTCTCAGAGATGGAAGTTTTATCGGAAATACAGATGTACGATAGTACAAGTCCTCTCTAAAATTGCCATTTTTCATCTCCTCTTCGAGGTCTTTATTTGTCGCCGAAATAACCCGGACATCTACTTTAATTAATTCATTACCACCCACGCGTTCAAATTCACGTTCCTGAAGAATTCTCAATACCTTGGATTGGGTCGCGGGTGTCATCAATCCGATTTCATCAAGAAAAATCGTCCCTCCGTTTGCTTGTTCGAATTTACCGATTCTGCGTCCTGATGCTCCGGTAAATGAACCTTTTTCATGCCCGAAAAGCTCGCTTTCCAGAAGAGATTCGGGCAGGGCGGAACAGTTGACCGCCACAAAGGGTTTGTTTGCGCGCAATTTTGAATGATAGTGAATTGCCCGGGCGATGAGCTCTTTTCCGGTTCCGCTTTCTCCCTGTATGAGAACGGTGACATTGCTGTCCACCACCTTTTCAACAGAGCGAAATACGTCCTGCATAACTCCGCTTTGTCCGATAATGTTTGCAAACGTGTATTTACTTTTCAATTCGGATCGTAATTCATCCACTTCTTTAATTAAAGAGCTGTTCATGAGTGCGTTGTTAATCGTTACCAACAACCTGTCACGTGCAAAAGGTTTTGTTAAAAAGTCATAAGCTCCAAGTTTCATCGATTTAACGGCCCTTTCAATAGTGCCATGGGCCGTCATTATAACGACGGGAATTCGCGAGTCCTCTTGCTTGATTCTCTTCAGTGTTTCAATTCCGTCAATACCGGGCATCTGGATATCCAGTAACACCAGGTCCGGAATTTCATCCCTGAGAATCCTCATACATGCTTCACCGCTCAGAGCAGTGTCGATTTCATATTTACGCTCCTTGCGAAGGCTTGCGTCGATCATTTTGCAAATATTTTTGTCATCGTCAACAATAAGGATTGATGGTTTTCTCTGTTTTTGTTCCACGGCTGTTCTCCAATCAAGGTGCCTGTTTTAGTAAAAATGCAATTGATCAAATCTTACCAAAATTTTATTAAATAAGCAAGCATTTTTTTGTAACAATGTGATACACTTTTTCAGCCAATTTTTTTGCGTAACTCCTTTAAAACGTGTATGTTTTTGATTTCCAGATCAATCTTTAAAAAATACCAATGATCTTTTAATTCAGTAACCGGTAATTTTACCCAATCTTTTTCTGTTGTTAATACCAGTTGTGCTTGACTGCTTTGAAACTGAGTGTCAATATTGATAATATCTTCGGGAGTGTACATGTGGTGATCCCGAAAGTTGATAAATTTTTTTACAATGACTCCCAAAGATTCGAGTGATTTTTTAAAACCGGCCGGATTCCCAATGGCACAAAATCCGACGACGGGTAAATTCCTGACACCGTCGATTGTCTCATTCTTATTGTTTCTGATTTCTACCGGCTTGTAGCCGGCATTTATCGTATGAACAAACTTTAATTTCTTAATTTCATAATCTTTGTCCATAAAAGAATTGATCCAGAGCACATCTGCTCTTTTTAAAAGTGCGACCGGTTCGCGCAAGGGACCCGCAGGCAATAAAAATCCATTGCCGAATGGCCGGGGAAATCCGACGGTTACAATATCGATATCTCTCGCCAGGCGCCGGTGCTGAAATCCGTCATCAAGTAAAATGATGTCCGGCTTGAACCGTTCAACGGCCGCCTGAGCTCCTCTTACACGGTTTTTGTCGACAACCACCGGAACGTTGGAAAGCCGGCATGCCAGCATATACGGTTCATCGCCGGCTTGCGGGATGGACGCAAGCACGTTATAACCGTCGGACACGATGACGGTTCCTTTACTATCCCGCTTATACCCTCTGCTCAATATACATACTTTTTTATCTGAGAAATATTCGGCTAGAAACAGCACCGTAGGCGTTTTACCCGTGCCGCCGACAGAGATATTCCCGACGCTGATGACACGGCAGGGTACTTTGAAGGAACGGAACAAACCCGTTTTATAGCACAAATGTCTCAGAACAACAATCGATCCATACAACAGAGAAAGCGGCCACAACAGGATCGCAGGCCATTTACGCTTGAAAAAGTCCATCCGCTTCTTTTTGAAGATTGTTTAAGCTGTTTTCGATGAGCCGTCGGTATTCTTCCATCTGCCCCTCCTCCATCCGGCGAGGAATCCGGATCGGTTTTCCGTATACCATACAAAGTTTACTAAAAGGCCACCAGAACGTAAACCGGTCCCAGCTCTTGAGAGAAATCGGCTTTGCCGCTGAAAATGTGAGCGGGATAATATCCGCTCCTGCCAGCTGGGCGATCATAACGACACCCATTTTCACTTTGTGCCGCGGACCCTTGGGTCCGTCGGGAAGAATAACACACGTATCTCCGTTTTTTAATTGACGAACCATCTGGCGCACGGCTTTGCTGCCTCCCCTTGTGCTGGATCCCCTCACCGTCGTGTAACCGATACGATGAACGGAGCGGGCGATCATTTCGCCGTCGCGATGCTCGCTGACCATGACGGATATATTCTGGGACCGGTGGATATACATGGGAAGCAGCATCTTGCCATGCCACAGCACCACGATGAACGGCTTTTTTCGTTTTACCATCCGGTTCCAGTTGTGCCGATGCTTGTAACTTTTCCGTCCAACCGTGCCGAAAAACAGAATGACGAGCCATAACAGTTTTTCCGCCAGGTAGAAAAGAATTCTATTTTTCTTTTCCTTATCGATGGATCGTCTCCATAACGAGTTTCGCCGTCCTTAATGCCGCACCGGGTTGTCCCAGTTTTTGTTGAACCCCGGCCAGGCGAGCCCGATGTTCCCGGCGATATTCTTCGTCATATAGCAGTTTTTTCACTATTGGTGTCAACATTTGTGCGTTGAAATTTTGTTGAATGAATTCCGGCACGACCTTTTCTCCGGCTACTACATTCACCAGTCCGATGTAGGGAATTTTTATCAGGCACTTTCCAATAAAATACGACACGGGTGAAACCTTGTAACCGATGACAAATGGTGTGTTGAGCAGCGCCGTTTCGAGTGTTGCTGTTCCCGATGCGACAATTGCTGCGGTGGCATATTTGACCTGTTCGTAAGTGGCACTTTTAACGACCACTGCGCAGTGATAATGTGAAACAATCTCCTGAATCAGTGAATCTCCGATTGTCGGTGCCTGACTTACGGTGATCTGTACCTCCGGATGCTGCGCGGAAATATTTTTTACCGTATCCAGCATAATGGGCAGCAGATTTTCTATCTCCTGTTTCCGGCTGCCCGGTAAAAGAGCGAGCACCGGCCGGTCAGGATCAAGATGAAATTCGGTGAAAAAATCCTGCCGGGTTTTTTTAAATTTAAGCACATCCAACAGCGGGTGGCCGACAAAAACGGCATCGATTCCGGCCTTTTTAAAGAAATCCACCTCAAAATCGAATATTACGGCCATTTTATCGATGAAAGCGCCCATTTTCTGTGCGCGGGATTGCCCCCATGCCCAAACTTGTGGGGCGATATAGTAAAAAATCCGGATGCCCATTTTCTGCGCCTTTCGGGCCAGGCGTAAATTGAATCCGGGATAATCGATGAGAACGAGAACGTCCGGCTTTCGCCGCCGAATTTCTTTTACTAAATGGGAAAATATTCTGTAAAAAAACCCCAAATGCCTGATGATTTCAAAAAAGCCGATATACGCCAGATCGTCCACATGATAGTACAGTTCCATGCCGGCGTTGCGCATTAAATCGCCGCCCATCCCGAATATTTCCGCCTCTCTGTCCTGGGAAAATAGCTCGCGCACAAGCTGTCCGCCGTGCAGATCGCCCGAGGCCTCACCCGCAATGATCATAATTTTCGACGGCATGCTTTCCTCAACCAAATATCCAGCGAAGCACCATCAGGATCAATACGGAGGTAAAACTCTGCAGGGTGTTACGCTCCGTGCGCAGCGCTTTTTTTACCGGCGTCGGTTTGCGGTCTCCCTTGCCCCAGTTGGAAAAGCGCGGAAAAAACGAAGGCACATTGATTTTATACTTCTGGTAGGCATCCTGAAATTTTTCCGCCAAAAAGTCCTCCTCCAGGGAGATAATGACACTGTACTGGATGTAGAACAAGAGGATAAATCCGATTAAAAACCAGGGCATCAGGGGCCAGGCAATGACGAGCAAACCCACGCTGAGCAAAAAATTACCCAGATAGAGAGGATTGCGAAGGCGGCCGTAGGGACCGGTGGTCACCAGTTCATCCGCTCCCACCCGTCCGGTCGTGCGGGTGGCACTGCCCGCATATCTCACCGACCAGATGCGCAGCATCTCACCCGACAAAGCGATAACAAATCCACATAGAAATGAAATCCATGTGGTTTCGGCAAAAACCAGGGCTGCAATGATGACCGGGATCGGCGTGTAGCTGCGGTATTTAAAGAAAAAGTTTTTCTTCATACCCTGTCCTGTGATTTTTTTGTGATTTCGTTGGCAACCTCCAGCGCCTTCAAGCCGTCTTCTCCGCTCACAACCGGCGGCTGGCCGGTCTGCAGGGCGTGGAAAAAGCTCTTCCATTCGGCTTGCATGGCGTCGTCTTCCGGCAGGTCCAGCTTGTTGTAAATAATGTTGCGTTTTTTGGCGCCCTTGTCTATCTGTCCTAAAATGAGCGTGTTTTGCTCGTTTGTCGTGCCATCGACCAACTGAAAAACCTCGGTCAGCTTTTGCAGAAAATCGATGGATATATACGAGTCTTTTTGAAAAAGCCGCATTTTCCGCATCTTCCGCTGCGAAATCCGGCTGGCGGTCACATTGGCCACGCAACCGTTTTCAAACTGGATTCTTGCACTGGCGATATCCACGGCATCGGAGACGACGGCGACGCCGTTGGCCTGGATTTGTGAAACCTTGCTTTTCACCAGACTCAGGATAATATCGATATCGTGAATCATAAGATCCAGCACGACGGCCACATCGGTGCCGCGCGGATCGAACGGCGACAACCGGTGGGATTCGATGAACTTTGGTCCAAGTTCGGTATCCTCCAGGGCGCGGATGGCCGGGTTGAAGCGTTCGATATGGCCGACCTGAATGACCGCATTATGCCGGTCCGCAATTTCCAGCATTTCCCGGGCCTGCTCCACGGTACCGGCGATGGGCTTTTCCACAAACACAGGCATGCCCCGCTCCAGCGCCGGTTTTGCCACATCGAGATGAGAAGTGGTCGGAACGATGACGCCGACAACATCGACGGCGTCCAGCATGTGCTCCAGATTCGTAAAATTTTGACAGTTGTATTTTTGGGCGATTTCAGCTGCACGATTTTTATCCGTGTCCAGAATACCGGTCAGCTCCGCTTCCGGAATCTGTGTCAACGCATTGCAGTGATAGTTGCCCAATTTACCGACACCGACGATACCAATTTTTTTCATTTTTTAAATCCTAATTACTTTTAATTTTGCTGCAGAACCTCAGAGATCACAGGGAAACAGGGGCTCGAGTTGAATCTTGTATAAATATAACCCAGTGAATTTTGCCTCTGTGGCTGCGAATTTTTCAGAACAAATGCCAAAAGAAAAAGACTATTTAAATATCGATCCCAGCAATTCTGCGATTTTCTCCAGGCCTTCCCGGTCGGTTTGGTCAAAGTGATTCAATTGGTCACTGTCCACATCGAGAACAACGGAAACCTGTTTTTGTGCATTAAAGACAGGAACGGCAATTTCCGATTTCGATCGTTCGTCACAATCGACATGTCCGGGAAATTTACTCACATCCGCAACGATTATCGTCTGTTTTACCTTTACACATTCGGCGCAGACACCGCGGTCCATTTGCAGTTTGACACACGCCGGCGGACCCTGGAAAGGGCCCAGCAGGAGAAAATCCGTTTTATTGAAATAAAAACCGATCCAGAAAAAATCAAAATATTCTTGTAAAATGGCGGCTGCGTTGGCCAGGGTGGCCACGGTGTCCATGTGCCTCAAAACCTGCGCGCGCACTTTTTTCGCCGCCCAGCTGTATTTTTCTGTTCTAGTCATTCGCCTTGACATGATTGCCTGTACCGTAAACGAGCCATTTATAGGTTTTTTCGATGCGGTCCCAGTTGAACTCCCGGTCCAGCGCCCAGTGGCGTCCGATAATGGAGACAAAACGGCCGAGATTCAATTTTTCCGTTTCGTCCTCGATTTTTTTCGTATAGCGTGCACCGGATTCCGGGCGTTCGCCGCGCCGTCCCAGCAGGCCGTGGATGTAGACGTTTTCCAGGTTTTGCTGTTTGGCCATTCTCAGCAGATGGATGAGATAATCGATGGAGCCGTGAGAACTGAAGAAACTGATAATCCCCAGCATATGGAGATTGGTCCTGTCTTTTTTGGCGCCCTGCATCGCCCATAAAAACGCCTCGTTTGTGTAGAACGATCCGTCTTTCATTGCATGGTGGATTTGGACGCGGTCCGACGGTACCACGCGGCCGGCACCGATGTGCATGTGCCCGGCTTCGGAATTGCCCACGGTCCCGTCCGGCAGTCCCACGGCCTCGCCGCTGGCGGCCAGAATCGTATGGGGGTATGTGGATTTAATAGCGTCCATCACCGGGGTGTCGGACTCGAGAATCAGATTTCCGTAGGCCTTGTCGTTGTGGCCCCAGCCGTCCGTGATTATGAGCAGTACACGTTTTGCCGGATTTACATCTCCGCGCAAAAGGTTCTGTCCGGTCATTTCCTTTGGCTGGCTGATATTGAGCAGTTTTAAAACCGTCGGCGCCACATCGGCCAGACTGCCGTTCTCTCTTAACTGAACATTGTTAGTGTTTTGTGGATCGATGTAAATAAAATGCACAGGACTGACCGTATGTCCTGTATCGATGGCACCCTCGGGATACAGCCAGCTTTCCGCCGAACCGTGATCGGAGGTAATGAGGGTGGTGATACCCATCTGTTTCGCCGTTTCCACCAGCCGGCCCACCTGGGCATCGACGGTTTGAACGGCCTGAAAAATGGCGGGCTTGTTTTCAATA
>JAFGEC010000403.1 GCA_016931775.1 Candidatus Zhuqueibacterota bacterium
AACCCGTTTTTCAAAGCTGACATTGGAAGGAATTGAATGCATTTGGAATAATCTGGAAAAATATTTGAATGGCAAAGGCATCAATTATTTTTCCATGGACCATGCAATGGCTTTTCTTAAAGATAGGTATCACTTCAAGGAGACATCAAAGCGCGTATCCATCAACCAACGCCGATTGCGAGCAATACAATTGCTTGCTGATTTTCAGACTCATCAAAGGATATTTATCAGAAGAAAACAAAAAAGATATAAATTTGCACAACCTTTTGAAAACATCTTTCTTGAATTTATGGACTTTAGGAAAAACACTGGAATTTCAAGCAGAACGCTTGAATCGTATGCCATCTATTTGGAAAGGTTTTCCCGATATTTATCCGACCATAAAGTAAACCATGTGACTGAAATAGACGTAAAACACGTCCATGGATTCATTCAGTTTTCCAGCGCAGTTAATTCCATTTCCACGGTTTATTGTACATGTTGCCTTTTGCGTGCTTTATTCCGATATTTATTCAACCGGAAAATGATCACCAAAGATTTGTCGATCACTGTTCCGAGCATTCGATGCAGCAAGAAATCCAAAATCCCCTCTGCGTATTCACAAAAAGAAATCCGGCAATTGCTCGCCTGCGTTGACCGAGGCAACCCGAAAGGAAAACGAGATTATGCCATTTTATTAATCGCTATTCGGCTGGGGATACGCGCTTCGGACATTTGCAAATTGACATTTCACAATTTCAAATGGGAATTTAATACCATTGAATTTAGGCAAAATAAAACTGGGGATATGATGGTTTTACCGCTCTTAAATGACGTTGGTGAAGCGGTGATTGATTACATCAAATATGGCCGTCCGGCTGTGGAAACGAATAAGGTTTTTTTGCGTCTGTGTGCGCCCATTGGACGGTTGAAAGCTCCCACACTGCACAGCATTGTTACCCATTATATGAACAAAGCCGGAATATTCATTCCGAAAGGCAAAAAGCACGGCCCGCATGCGCTACGGCATAGTCTTGCCGCCGCATTGCTTCACAACAACACCCCGATACCTGTCATATCGGAAGTATTAGGCCATGCCGATAGCCAGATCACTTCGACTTATCTCAAAATAGATACCCTCCATTTGCGCAAGTACGCTCTGAATGTTCCGCCTATAAAAGTTGGGCTGACAGGAGGTGTCTTATGAGAAGTTACAAAGGTGTTTTTGCCGAATTGCTGACAAACTTTATCGCCTTCAAGCGTTCACTCGGCTACAAATATGAGGCAGAAGCTGATGAATTATATCGGTTTTCAAAGTTCAGCACCACATTTAAAATAAGCGAGCCAAGATTAACGAAAAATATAGTTCAAGCTTGGAGTGCCAAGCGTCCTGATGAAGGGGACAAAAACAATCTCCGTAGGATAAGCGCTTTGAGGCAATTTGCGCTTTATCTCAATAGCTTAGGCCAGCATGCGTATGTTGTACCGCCGGCTTCAAATACCCGTCATTATACATACATTCCGTACATTTTTACCCCCAGTGAAATTGAGCAGATATTTGCCAACAGTGACCGCCTTTGCCCTCATCGATTTTCGACGATTCCTATTGTCATTCCTGTTATTCTGCGAATTTTGTATAGCTGTGGTCTTCGAATCTCCGAAGTGGTCAACCTGAAAAATAAAAATGTGAACTTACAAGAAGGGATTCTGGAAATCAAGGACAGCAAGTTCGGAAAAGATCGGCTGGTCCCCATGTCACAGAGTATGGTTCACATTTGCCGCCAGTATTACCAGGTGCTACACCAGCAATCTTGTATCGATGATTATTTTTTCATGAAAGCGGATCGGCAACCCGTTACTCGCGATAATGTCTACAGAAGATTTCGGGAGATCCTTTGGGAAAGTGGCATTTCACACGGGGGCAAGGGGTCTGGACCACGCCTGCACGATTTTCGCCACACATTTGCAGTCCATTCGCTGAAACGTGCGATTGACAGGGGTGTCGACGTATATTGCGCGCTGCCGATTCTATCCACCTACTTGGGACACGCATCTGTTGAAGCCACCAGTCAATATGTTCGGCTGACTGCCGATGCTTTCCCTGAAATTCGAGCTGCTCTAGACCATACCTGCGGACATGTGATACCGGAGGTCATATGGGAATGAAACCAACAAATTTTGCTTACCACCTGACGACATATTTATCTAAGTATCTTCCGGGTAAAGCCGGTATCAGCCGCAACACCGTTATGTCATACCGCGATACATTTTCTCTTCTTTTACGGTTTTGCTCAGAGGACAAGGCAGTGACAATTGAGAGAATTACCCTTAAAACTTTGACGAAAGAGTTGATCGATGAATTTCTAATTTGGCTTGAGACACAACGGGGCTGCACAGTGTCTACTCGGAACCAGCGGCTTGCAGCAATCCATTCGTTTTTTCGATATTTGCAACTGGAGGAACCGGGCCACCTTTTTATGTGTCAGCAAATCCTGGCGATCCCTATGAAACGTACAGCCCGTAGGGCAATTCATTACTTGACGCTTGATGCAATTAAAACCATCCTCAAAGCCCCGGATACGACATGCTTAATGGGACGCAGAGATCTTGTGTTATTAAGCCTGATGTACGATACAGGAGCCAGGGTACAGGAAGTTGCTGATTTGACTGTGGCAGATGTTCGTTTAGAAAACCCTCCGACCATTAAGTTGACAGGAAAAGGAAACAGGAGCAGGCTGGTTCCACTGATGACACCAACGGCAAAATTGCTGGATCAATATTTGTCTGAACATGACTTAAAGCATCCTCAATACGGCTCCTGCCACGTGTTCCAAAACCGCTCTGACGCAAAATTAACCCGAGCCGGCATTACATATATTCTCAGCAAATACGTTGAGGCAGCCAGAGTGCTACATCCAGAGCTAATTCCTAAAAAAATATCTCCACATTGTTTTCGTCATAGTAAAGCCATGCATCTTTTGCAGTCTGGTGTGAATTTAATCTATATCCGGGATTTTCTGGGTCACGTTACCATAAAAACAACTGAAATGTATGCGAGAGCAGATAGCCGGATGAAACGGAAAGCGTTAGAAAATGCACATCAAATCACGTCTCCTTCAAAAATGCCCGTTTGGCAACAGAACCATTCACTGCTCAAATGGTTGAAGGAGTTAGGCCACTAATCATTGCCGTTATGTAAAGTATTTTACCATAAAAACCGCAATATTCCTGCATTCTACTCCGTAACTTTACATAACGGCTAACTTTCCATAACCTTTTTTATGTAAAGCTTTACATAAAAAAGGGAAGGTTGAAGCGCCCTTTAAATATGTGGAAAGCAATCTGCTTAATGCCAGGACTTTTGAAACTCTGGATGACCTGCGCCGCACA
>JAFGEC010000404.1 GCA_016931775.1 Candidatus Zhuqueibacterota bacterium
ATTCTGTTGTAGTATTAATGTACAGTTGGCATAAATCAAATCGCTAACACTACGCTCCAGCGGATGCTGCCTTGTTATGTTTTCGAATGGCTATTAGGTAAATTAACCGAATTTTAATTAGTTTTTAACTGATATCGAACATAATAATACGGCAGCACACGCTGAGCGTAACGTTGGATCATGAAACAAGGAGATAAAAATGAAAAAAACATTCGTATATCTGTCACTCGTTGCGGTTATTAGCCTTTCAGGCAATGCAATCCGGTAGAAAACCTTTTGGAAAAACCATCTCACGTGAACTTAAATCCCAAACCTACCGTACATCTCTCCCGGGAGCCCCGGATGGAGAGTATGTTGTCATTCAATTCAAAACATCTTTCGAAAATAAAAAGTCCGCCATTGAAACGATAACACCCATGTTGGACAAAGACGGAAAGTGGCGAGTATCGGGATATTATATAAAGTAATTAGATCCAACAAAGAAATACAGGCGACACCCTAAAGAACACGCCAAGATTTCCCAGGGCGATCATGTGAATGTTTAATATTTTTTGCCTCTAAGAAAGGTTAGATAATCTCAAAATATATTGACCATAAGAATTAAAAAGCAGATGACAAACGTAATAATTTAAAAATGACAAGAACGTTTCACAATGCTTTTCATTTATAGTGTTAAACCAAAACAAATAGTCAATAGTTATATAAAGCGGTTGAATGGGCAAAGCGGCATCCCGTTCAATCGGTCGTGGTCACGGATGCTGATGCTGTCTCCGCTTGCATAGCATTTGCCAATGAACATAGGTATCTGGTACTGAAATTAATAATTATATACATGCTGTACCTTTAATAATTGATGATGAAGATAATATCGTACTAACAAAAGCATATCCAAGTAGAAAGCTTCATAAAAAATATCGAGGCAAAAATGAAATTAGCTAAATCTGAACAAGAAGGCATTCCATACCGGACGTTGATTTCGAGCTTTTTACACAAATATCTTACCGATCAGCTGGTCGAGCAAAAAAATATTTTAAAAAGTATGCAGTTATTAAAATACGGCAGCTCACAATAGCACAAACAGGGAATAAAAAAAAGAATGGATTTTCCTTGATTTAGGTTTTGCGGAATCACATTTCAACAATGAGCTATTTCAGTCCAATTCTGGGAACAGTAAAAGTATTTTTTTATACATATATTTTGAACGTTGCGAGATAACACACTTGAAGTTTTGATGGATACCCTGTGAATTATATTATCGACTCAAATTTTCCCCGCCGCCTTTAAACCATGCCCCGTTACAACCGACACGATCACCCGGTCATCGTTTACACTCGAGCAGTACTTTTCCACCGCCGCCATGGTGGCCGCGGCCGTGGGCTCGATGTAGAATCCCCTCTCCCCCATTTTACGCAGTGAGGTTACAATCTCTTCCTCAGTGACGGTTATAAAACGGCCGTTGGTCAAACGCACGGCGTTCAGTATCTGCAGGGCACGAAGGGGCTCACAAATGGCGATACCTTCGGCCAGTGTCCGGGAAGACGGTTTTTCAAATTTACCGTGCGGAGCGTCAAATGCTCGCGCCAAAGGCGGACATAAAGCCGCCTGAACGCCGATCAACACGGGCATTTGGTCAATCACCCGGTCCGACAGCAACTCATTAAAGCCCAAAAACGCACCCAGCAGCAGAGATCCGTTCCCCACCGGTAAAATGACAACGTCTGGGGCATGCCAGGCCAGCTGTTCGCAGACTTCATAGGCAAATGTTTTTAGGCCATGAAAAAAATACGGATTCCATACATGGCTGGCATAATACACCGATTTGGCTGCTTTGAGCGTCTCCCGTGCCGTCTGGTCGCGGTCGCCCGGCACCTTGACCAGTCTCGCGCCGTAGCTTTCGATCTGCTTTGTCTTACCGGGTGAAGTGGATTCGGGAACGTATATGGTACAATCGATCCCGGCAGAAGCACAATAAGCGGCGACTGCGCATCCCGCATTGCCGGACGAGTCCTCCACAACGCGCCGGATCCCCAGTTCTTTCATTTTGCTGACCATCACGGAAGCACCCCGGTCCTTGAACGAACCGGTGGGGAAAAGCTGATCCTGTTTTAAAAAAACCGTACACCGGCCGAACCGGACCGGCACCAGAGATGTGTAACCCTCATCGAAAGTGACGATACAATCGTCGTTGATAACGGGCAACACTTCCCGATACCGCCACAAATTCGGTTTTCGGACCGAAACCACGTCCGGTTTTATCCCGGCTTTAAACTTTAAGTCAAAATAACCGCCGCAGGCACATCGCCAGACCGGCTCGTTTTCAGGGTAAAATTTTCCGCATGAGGTGCAGAGCAATTCTGTTTTCATATCCTTTTCATCCTGATGATCCCATCACGCCGTCAAAAATCACTATCTCGGCCATAAATTTGCTAAAACCGAATAAAAGGCATATCTAATAATTTAAGAAAAATTTTGCAATTAACCCACTTAAAATAACACCTCAAAGTAATATGTGAGTAACCCGGGGGATGGAAAGCGTAGCTTTCCTTGTTATTAGCGATCCAAGCGCAGCTTGGGCCGCAGATCGGGTGTAATTAATGTTATTTTTCTTGAGTTTATTATCTCACCTCTGCCAAAAATCGCGGTCACATCAATGTATATTTTTTCCCTCGCGCAGGGGCGCTGAGGCGCAGGAATTTATCCAGAGGAAATTTAGTCATCCTATATAGTATCATATATTTTACTAGAACAATTCAGGTATTTTTTACCCTCCGCGGCTCTGCGACTCAGCGTGAGGAAAAATAAAATACCAACAATGTCTGAGCAGAGCGAAACCGGAGGGAAAATATCAGAGTACTGCAGTCAAGTTGTTGTGCCACGCATCCAACCACAAGATCGGATTAAGTCAGTGATTTGTACGCTATTAGAGAAGGAGGTGCGTAGCACTTTAAAATTCAGCGGAACAAGACCCGGAAGTGCCGCTTTGCGGCACTGAGGAGGCTTCCCCGCTCAGCGGGGCCGCGGAGGATCGCCCCCGTGTCCTTTGGTGAAGTAAATAATTGCACCGCCGGCTCAAAAAGACCGAAAAAATAAAAAGAAACGTTTTTTTCGAGCGAGCCGGAGCGGCCCAAAAAAGAAAATTGGATCAACGCCGGCCTTGAAAAAACGGCACAGCCGGACTATTTCACCAGCACCAGTTTGTTCACTTGAGAGAATCCACCCGCCGTCAGACGGCAAAAATAGATGCCGGATACCAGATGGCCGGCGGAAAAGCGGATCCGGTGTTCTCCTGCCGGTTGCTCACGGTCGATCAAAACAGCGACCTTTTGACCCAGCTTGTTAAAAACTTCAAGTCGTACCTGCATATTTTTGGGGATGAAATATTTAATTTCCGTGGCCGCATTGAAAGGATTGGGATAATTGGCATATAATGTACAGCCAGGAACCGGCGACGCTATTTTATCCGGCTGTACATTTGAATTATTTACCTGTTTCAGTGAAACGTTATCGATATAAACATCCTCCGGTTCCCCACCGCACTTGAATGCGATCCGGGCATTGGCATCGCTGGGTTGAACCATGACAAATGAATAAGAATAATGATCCATCTTTTTGGTTATAAAAGTCGGACTGATTTTGCCATAGTTGTTATTCGTTTTTATATTTTCTACAATGCCCTCTACAATCCTGTTTTCATCGGCGCACGCATCAAACTCGAACAGATATTCCTGACCCTGCAATAACACACAATTATCCTGAATCAATTGAATTCGGCTCAACTCATCATCGGCCTCGACGATGTGAACTTGATACCGGCCCTGACTATCAATCGAACCAGTGGCGTCGGCATCTCCGGTCGTCAGGAGGGTCCATCCGTTGTCGCTTTCAAAACCGCCGTTTTTTACCATATTGGTACCGGGATCCACATACGAGACGGTAACTTCTTCCTGGTTGGAATAATCGCTTTCCATGCCGTTTTGATCGACGGCGGTCACACGAAAGAAATACCGGGTATTGTTCTTGAGCCCAAAGGCCTGAAACCAGGTATTTTCCGTTAGCGCCAGCAGTTTGGTGGGATTTTGCTCCGTGCCGTAATTGATATTATAATACTGGACATCCTGATCGCCGAATTTATTAAAAATCAAATTGACCACATATCCCAGATTTTCCACGATCAGATAAGGAATCCTGGCCTTACCGTTCCACTCGTATCGGCGTGAACGGTAAGTGGAAGAACCGTAACTCGTTATTGCAAAGACCTGCTCCCCGCCGGGTGTCACTTCCAATGCGGTTAGGGGGGATTTTGTCGATAAATCAATAAAGGTGTTACCGTTGTCCAGACGTTGTGCGCTGCCCATCATGTACAAATAACGGTCGGGTTCAAAACGGTATTCCCACATTTTCCGCACCCTTTTCCGATCCATAATTACCTTGAATTCAACAACGCGGGAGATTTCCGGATCTCGATTGTTACCGTTGTCAAACATGGTGTACTGGTCCGGTTGGCCGGGTACCGGACGGACATCGTGTTGATGGGAAAGCATCCATGTATCATTGACAAATTCAAATTCATTGTTCGGACCACCCAGCCGCCAGATAATTTCACCTGTTTGCCGGTCGATTTTTGTCACCTCATTTTGATGCCGGCTGGAAACAACAAGATTGTCGTCATAATCCACAGCAATAGAATTCATATGGACGTAATCAATATTGGCAGCCGTCAGATCTTCGTTCATGGCATCCGCAATGTTCAGATGATCCCAGCTGCGCCACTCAAAGATCACGTTTTTATCCCGGTCCAGTTCCTGAAGGTGATTGGCCTGCACCAGTGCGTCTTTTCGGCCGCCGTCCACGATTTGACTCATATCGATCTGCAAATATTCTTCTGCGATCATCAGTGCATTGCCGTTTTCCAGCAATTGCATCTCATGGCGATTTGTTGAATAACCATGCCCACTCCGGTAGGTATCGATTTCATCATAGTTTTGATCCAGAACGATATACTCGGTGGGTGTATTCAGAAAAGCAGTGAGTACGCCTGTCGGTTGAAGTGTAAAATTGCCGCTGGTCAGGGCTCTGTCGTAGCGGCGGTAAAACAACGGCATGCCGTTATTGTCGCAAATAACAAGATAATTACCGTATCCGGGATCGATAAAATGTGAACCGAAAAATATTTTACCGGGAGCTGTCTGGCCGGATTTTATTGTTGAAATAACCGGAAAATCGCCGGGTACTGCGACTCCGTTAATAATCCTCAATCCGGTATGTGCTGTGGGAGCCGGGCGTCCATGGCCCTCAACAACAACGGGAGGAGGTGTAAGACTCATTTGACTTTCGACCACGGAAAAGTTATACTGAAAAACACTTTTCCCAAATTGATCGGCCGCAATTGAAACCTGGATCTTATCGCCTCTTCTCAACCTTGTTGAAGGACGAAAAATAATCGTCACATCGTCCGTTGCAAAAAACGTTTCACCCTCGTACTGTTTTTCACCGGTCACGGTTATCAAATTGTCCAGACCGGTGATTAAGGACCGGTATTCGGGCAAGACCCGGAGGATGATCGTCGCCAACTGTGGTATATTTTCACTCTCGGGGAGTGGGAAAATATATTGAATTGCCGGATGATATTTTTGCGCAAAAGCCACCGTTGTTACAAATAAAAACAAAACGATAATTCGCTTCATCAAAAACCTCCCCGGTTTTCAAGCTCTCCTTATGATATTGTATACCCCAGCGAACCGGGGTACCTCTTGGTATTTAATAACGCATTATCGAACGTACAGCATCTTACGAACCTGGGAAAACGACCGGGCGGATAGTTTGTAAAAATACAAACCGGTCGTTAACTCTGATGCATCAAAAGTTACACAGTGATTTCCGGATTTTTTTATTCCGTTTACGAGTGTTTTAATCTGTTGCCCCATAACATTGTATATTTCAAGTGTCACCACTTCATCTTTGGGAATTTGAAAAGAAATTTCTGTACGAGAATTGAAAGGATTGGGATAATTCTGCTCCAAAATGTAACCGTCTTTTGATAATTCCCGGCTCTGAACTCTGTCGTCCAAAAGTTGTATTAAAGAAATATTATCGATATAAACATTCGGTTCATCAATACCACAGTTAAAAACAACACGCGCACTGAGATCAGTGGGATGTTCCATGGTAAAGTCGTAAACATAGTGTTGAAGCTGCTTTTTGAGTAATGTCAGACCGATCCGGCCATAATTTTCATAGGGTTCGACGGCCTGAACGACAATGGCCTCAATACGCCGGGTCGAATCAGCCCGGGCATCAAATTCGAACCGGTATTTGTTACCCTTTATAATTTGAAAATCCCACTGCGACAGTTGAACGTCGCTGAATTCTTTTCCGCCGGAGGAAATTTGTATATTACATTCCTGATCTTCATTAATGTTGTATTTCGCCGCCGCACCGTTTTTGGCAACAAAGCTCCATCTGGCTTTACCTTTACTGAAATCCCCGTTTATCACCAGGTTTTGGCCGGCTTCGATGATAGAAACGTTTACTTGCTCAGTATTGGAAAAACCGCTTTCACGGCCGGAAAAATCAACAGCCGTCACCCTGAAATACCAGTCGGTAAAATTTTGCAGTTCGGTTAATACGACAGAGGTCTCACTGGTTTGTGCCAAAAGTCGAACGGGATCCGGCTGTGTATCGCCGTAAATTTTGTAATAATCGACATCCGTATCGCCGAATTTATTAAATATCAACACGATACCCCGGGAATACTCTTCAACGAGAAGATAGGGGGCCAGCATTTTGCCCTCCCATTCATAGCGCCGCACACGGTTGCTGGAAATCTCGGAAACCTCACATTCATAGACCACGTCACCTGCCGGTGTGACCTCACTGGCAAACAGCGGAGGTTCATTGGACCAGTTGATCATGGTATTTCCGTTTTCCAGCCGCTGAACACAACCCATCATATAGGAGTAAATATCCGGCTTGTAACGGAATTCCCAGACTTTTTCGGCGGTTTTATTGACCGGATCCAATTTATATTCAACTGCCCGTGAAAACCGTGGTGTCCGGTTGTTCCCGTTGTCAAACATGGTGTAATGGTTCGGTTTGCCGGGTACGGGGCGAAAGTCATGCTGATAGGAAAAGTCATAAGATTCGTTGATAAATTCGAACTGATTGTTCTCACCGCCCATCCGCCAGATAAATTCACCGGTATTGTGATCGATCTTTGACACTTCATCCAAATGGCGGCTGGAGATGACCAGATGGCCGTCGTAATCAACGGAAATGGAATTCATATGCACATAATCGATACTCGCAGCGCGGAAATCGACCGCCCGCGCGTCTGTAATATTGAAATGATCCCAGCTCCGCCATTCAAAGACCACGTCGCCGTTCTCGTTCAGTTCCTGGATGTGATTTCCCACCACCGATGCGTTTTCATTACCCCCTTCTGCCAATTGGCTCATATCCACGATTTGCGGATCCAAACCGATAAGAATAATGTGATTGTCCTCGGTCAGCACCATCTCATGGGCGTCGGTGGTATAGCCGTGTTTGCAGCTGAATGTGTCAATTTCGACAAAATTTTGATCCATCGCCACATAAAACCTCGGCACAAAGAGATAAAACGTTAAAATCCCGGTGTGTTGAACCTCGAATTCACCGCTGCCCTGGTTGGCACGCTCGTATTTGCGGTAAAAATAAGGCGTTCCGTCGTTTTCCATGATGATGAGATAATTATTCACATGCAAAAAAGTTGAACCGTAAAATAGTTTCCCCGGCGCGGTCTCTCCATATTTTTGGACCTTTATTTCCGGAAAGTCACCGGGAACGGACACCCCGTTGATACTGGTGGCATGTCCCACGGTTTTGACGGAGGGTTTATCCAGTACCGTCCGGTCTTTTTGCAGATCCCATTCGGGTACAAAATTGGTATCGGGTTCAGGAGCGACGTCAAACTGCCAGGTTTTAAAAGAAGGGAGCGTCACATAAACCGTTTCACCGTTTTTAAACGACTTAAGCGGGGTATAACTCCAAGTGTCGTCTTCAATTCGGCGTAAAACACCCGTCATTTTTCCGCTCCGGCTGCCGATTATTTCGACTGATTCTGGTATTTTTTCGCCATGATATTTGATAATTATGGATGATTGAGAGGAAACATATTTTGCACCCGGCGGGGGAAACATATAATCAATCCCGCCCAACGATGGTATAGTCGTACATAACAGAAATATCGACAGCACATTTTTCATCATTCGATGTTTCCATTCTATAGCAATAACGTACACTTGTGTCATAAAACAATGACAAAACAACATTTATCGGTTACAGTCCGGATCAAGATATTATCAACCGTTTCCCCATTAAGCCGATATATAACTATTTTTATTACACTTAAAAAGTCACACAATCATCTGGCAGAACTTTTCATTATAAATACAGCATCTTTTATGCCAAAGTTGGTAAAAAAAATTCCCCGATATGATAAATATTTGAGACTCGCTATGGATATTTACTTGGATATTTCAGTAAACCATAAAAGGTTCGCGTTTTTCCTTCCATTCTTTTTCATCTTTTTGCAGCAAGAGTTCAAA
This sequence comes from Candidatus Zhuqueibacterota bacterium, assembly GCA_016931775.1. GTDB lineage: Bacteria > Zhuqueibacterota > Zhuqueibacteria > Residuimicrobiales > JAFGEC01 > JAFGEC01. The sequence goes on from JAFGEC010000404.1 coordinate 8,583, forward strand.
ATCCGAAATTTGAGCAGCGGGATCATCGATCCACTGTTTTAAAAGCGTGCTTCCGCTCAGTAAATCAATGGCCAGCCGCTCGGTTTCGTATTCATACTCGAATTGACGCCAGAGGGGATAATCTGGATATTCAAGCCGCAGGCATTTCAACAACAATGCACACAACCTGTAAGGTAAAAACTGCACGGGATCGTAATCGGCATAATCGGTATGAAATTGTAAACCATTGCACACCTGACCTGCATGTTTATGGAAAACCGGCTCAAAACAACATGGCCGGATCAAACAACCTTTCAGCCAATGCGGGGCCAGGTCCGTCATTCTGTGAAGGATTTTTTGCATATCGACGTCCGGCGCTCCGACCATCTCCAGCGGTCTGGTGGTGCCCCGTCCTTCGGACAGGGTGGTTCCTTCGAACAGTACGGTGCCGGGAAAGCACCGTGCCATATTCAAACTGCCGGCATTGGGGCTCGGATTCACCCAGGCCAATTCGTTAACAGGCCACCCGTAACCGGGCGGATGCCGGGGGAAATAGTCCTGCATGGGCACGAGGGTAAAATCCACTTCAAGATTTGTATAATTTATGTACCAGAGCGCCAGCTCGCCAAGGGTTAATCCGTGACGCATGATCATCGGTGCGGCGCCGACAAAACTCTCCCAGCCGGATTGAAGAATCGTGCCTTCAATGGTTCGGCCGGCGGGATTGGGGCGGTCGAGGATAAAAACTCTTTTCCCGCGTTCGGCGCATGCCTGCAGCATATAGATAGTGGTGGTGACATAAGTGTAAATACGTGTACCGATATCCTGAAGATCGATCAGAAGAACATCAAAAATATCCATCATATAAGGTAAGGGGCGGCGCTGTGAAGTGTAAAGGCTAAAGATCGGAACATTGTGAACCGGATCCACGTCATCGTCCGATTCGATCATATTGTCCTGCTTTGTACCGAGCATGCCGTGCTGGGGACCGAAGGCGCACACGAGCCGGATTTCGGGCATAGCGGCCAGAACGTCCAGGGTGGACGTACCCTGCCCGTCCACGGACGCCGGATGTCCAAGTACGGCAATCCTGCGGCCGTAAAGTTCCTCACGCAGATCGGAACGAATTTTCAGCATGTCGATACCGAGTTGCATAAGTACCTTTATTTTTTCAAAATTCCACCCCTGGAAAAGCCGGCGGTACTCCCCGAAGGCGGAAATGGACTTCCGGGAAGTGGTTTATTCGGAAAAGGTAGAAATATTTTTTATAAAAAGCAAGAGATAGGGGGGTTTTTTAGGGGTTGAATTTAATTTTTTTCAATTTTAAACTTTCTCCTTGTTTTTTTCAATTGATTGTGTATATTTTTACCGGAGGGGAAAAACGGGAAATAAAATCAAATTGATATCGCATAGATAGATCATAATTCCGGCATTGTGACGTTTCCCAAAGTATTTAGCAGAACAGGCAATGGATGGGGCATTTAAGAATCCTGAAAAAATAATTCGCCTGTTATAATAAAACTGACCGGACCGGAACCAGAAAATGACAATACCGAACCGAGTCCTTAATTTGATGACAAAGTTTACAATCTCTTTGTCTCAAACAAATACCAAAGGCTATGGATTCGTTCAAAAGACAGTCATTGTTGTTTTTGTTATACTTTTACGAGTATAATCAACGTGCACCACCTTTTTAAATTTTATAATTCATGAAAAAATCAATTAACTTGGAGGTGCAGCATGAAAACAAGAATTATTATTTCAATTTTTTACTTTTTCGCCTCGATATCAGTTTTTGCACAAGAACCGGCTGTTCCCTATTATGAGGCACAAAAGGCGGCACTCTGTTATGCCGAACAAATATGGGGGGGGGGGAGTGAAAGCCGGCCCCGGCATTACTTTTGTTGATCCCGCAAACAATCCTGTTGTATATATGTTTCTCATCTATCTCAATCCTGATAAATTATTGTCCGAAAAACAAATCCGGGAGCAAATATCGGCCGCCCGGTCGGTGCGGCAGAGCGGTGAGGATTTGCTCAACCAGGGGATTGAGCGAGGTAACGAATCACTCAAAGCCCAAGGCCGTACAATAATCAAAGAAGGCTGGGAAAAAATGCGCGACGAGGAAAATTTTGCCACTGTTTTTATCAACGCCCTCGATCTTGAGCATCCCGGGATAGAAATGTACCGGGGATTGCCGCTCAACTTTGTGGCTCTGCCGGACGCTGAGGATAAAATAAAATCAAAATACAATCTTTTATCTTCAACGCCGACCCGGTTTGTGTTTAACGGCTTGTTCGACATGTGTGCTGAATTTCAGGTGAACGGCACGCCCGTTTTCATTAACCTGAAAACGGGTGATTTTTCCGATTTTGAAACGGCCTGTATAAATCGAACATTACAAAATTTATTTAAATTCGGCAATACTCCGCAGAATCCGACGCACATACTCGCCGACGACCCGGCGCCGCCGTTTCAGGCGAAAATCAGCGGGGTACCGGACTATCAGACGATTTATTCAAAAGGATGTGCACCGGCAGCGGCAGGCTGTGTATTGGGGTATCATGATGCAAACTACCCGTTACTTATCGATGGCGGAGATAAAAATTATCCTGGCCAAAGAGATCCCAATGGATACGGTTATCTTCATACAATTTGGGATGAATTAGCGAATGCAATGGATTATGTTGAAGGAACCGGTACATTAATTTCAAAAATTGATCAAGGAATTCGGGCAGTCTGTAATTTTCCCCAATATGAAAATAATTACAATTTCACTATCTCTTATGGTAATTGGGCCAGTCCAAGTTCAATCTACGGTTTGGTCCGATCGGAAACAAAATACAAACGGCCCATGCATTATTCCCTGATGTATCCGACGTATGCAGGGGCGGGAGGTGTGTTGGGGTATCATGCTGTAACATTAATCGGCTATGGTTGCCTATTACCACCTTGGATAGATCCTGATCCGCGCGTGGCCGGTGTATCCAAAAAACTAAATAAAACCAATAGTACGGAACCATATGAGTACGTCTATATCTGTCACGACAATAATACGACAACAGGGACCGATGTATATTTATGGTGGTCGGAATTTGAATCCACGGGCTACCATATTACTATCCGGCCAGGTGGTTATCATCCAGCAGCGACTTTTAATCCTGAACCCTCTTATTGCCGTAACTATCCCAATCCTTTCAATCCGTCGACCGAAATAATTTATACTTTATCGCAAAATTCACCGGTAACAATGAAAATTTTCAATATTAATGGTCAATGTATACGAACTTTTTATGAAGGGAAAAAGGGACCGGGAATACATCAAATTCTGTGGAACGGAATGGATTCACAGGGTTTCAGTGTCCCTGCAGGGCAATATTTCTATCAACTTTTATACGGAGCGAATTTAGCAAACGGTAAAATGACATTGATAAAATAATAAAATACGGACCGACTGTTCCTGAGTAGACAAAATTTTGGAGCAGCTTTACTGCCTGGAGCAATAAAATGATAAAAATTTTTATATTGCTGTTAATGGTTTTTTTCATCCCAACCTCACTGTTATCCCAGGGTAATTGGCTGCCGGTCCGCCGGGCGGATTTTGAATTTGGATTGGCAAAAATTATATTTACGGATGAAGAAAACGGATATATGCTGGGTAACCATGACGAGCTGGTGATCACACGAGACGGCGGTGAAACGTGGAAAAAATATGATTGGATTGCATCGGGGATAGAGTATCTAAACAGTTATATCAGGGATATCTGCTTCACTTCTCAGGATACCGGCTGGATCGTGGGTGACGAAGGGGCATTATTACGGACAACAGACGGCGGCCGTCACTGGACGTTGTTTCAACAGGATGTAGAGTATCATTTTAACAGTTGCAGTTTTACCGACAACAACAATGGTACCATCGCCGGATTTGCAGGTATAATCCTTCGGACCTTTGACGGCGGAAAAACCTGGAACCGTCAGAACGCACCGGCAAACATACTCTTGTATAGTGTTTGTTTTATCGACAGTTCAACCGGTTGGTGTGTCGGGCAGCAAGGTACGATTTGGGCGACATCAGATGCGGGTTTGACCTGGAAAACACAAAACAGCACGGTAAATAACAGTATAACCTGTATTTTTTTCCTGAATCATTTAAATGGCTGGGCAGTGGGAAGCTCGTCCACGGTTCTCCACACGACTGATGGCGGAGAATCATGGGAAAAAATTAAAATGAGTACTGCTCATGATTTTATTTTGGATCAGATCTATTTTATTGACGATTCAACGGGCTGGATTGTCGGAGGTAGGGGTTACAGCGGAGAGTCAGCAATTTTGCTACAAACAACCAATGGCGGATTGAACTGGCATTCGATCAAAGTACCGACACTCAACCATTTAAGCGCCATTGCCTTTAAAAACCAACAACAGGGCTTCATCGCCGGTTTGTTCGGCACATTGTTGAAAACTGAAAACGGAGGAAAATCATGGACGTCAGCGGTATCGGCCGGCAATAATAATATCAATAAAATATTTTTCACCAGCATCGATTCAGGCTGGGCCATCGGTAAAGCCACTTTGATTTACACCTGCGACGGCGGCACCACGTGGAGTCGGATCGACAGCCTGTCCGGCAACGATATTTTTTTTACCGACCGCAATAACGGCTGGTTCGTGCACGCCGGCAAAGGTATTTTCCACACACAGGATGCCGGAAAAACCTGGCGGCAGCAAATTTTTATAACACACTATTACAAGATCTTTTTTCACGATTCCACCCGCGGCTGGGCACTGGGGACAGATCCGGACGGAGCGAACATTTTGCGCACAACGGACGGCGGCAAAACCTGGGATGACCGCTATTCGCAAGATTACGGCTACTGGTGGGCCGACATCTTTTTCACCGATGTCAACCACGGTTGGGTGGCGGGATTGTATGGCGCTATCGACAGGTGGGAAGGCACGGTGGATGTGGATCCCCGGCATGCGCCACAACAACCTCAGATGTTCACACTCTATCCCGCCTATCCCAATCCGTTCTCCATTTATACCGGACAACCGGGTACAACAATGGAATACGACTTGAATGCAACCGGCATGGTAAAAATCGAAATTTACAACATCCGCGGGCAGCGGATACGGAGAATTTCACCCGGAAGACAGCATTCCGGCAGACACACGGTGGTTTGGGACGGCAGAAATACAGCAGGCATGCCGGTGGCGGCTGGTGTTTATATTTACCGGATTTATGCCGGTGACCAGATGGCCGGCGGGAAATTGTGTGTTTTGCGGTGAAAAAAAAGCAATAAATAATAGTCAATGGAATATTTTTCGAAACAGTATATTTTTAAAAATAATAAAACGGCCAATCGAGTAGAATACTGACTTAGCCGGCTGATTCGTGCAGTCCATTACGGGCACTACTTCAGGCTATTTCATCAGGCATCGTCAGCA